>CAZFKB010000001.1:0-192108 GCA_964519785.1 uncultured Candidatus Obscuribacterales bacterium
GAAAAGCAATCTCTAGTCCAAGTATATTTATTCCTGTTGTATCGAAGAGTGCTCAGGCAGACGACGCCGATCAACTCATGGAAATTGTATTTGCTGGCGGGAAATATTTACTTCGAATCGACACGAATATCGACCGAGAATCACTGCGCCGAATTGTTACTGCACTGGTGGATATCAAATGCTAATCGCTCCAAATGCCGTCAAGATTTTTTTGTGCGTCAAGCCGACAGATATGCGCTGTAGCTTTAGCGCACTGTCCGGTCTGGTGCGATCTCAGATGGGTGGCGATCCTCTGAGCGGACACTTTTACATTTTCCGAAACCAACGTGGTGACAGACTTAAAATCCTCTACTGGGAAAAGGACGGCTTCGCCCTCTGGTACAAGCAATTGCAACGTGGCACATTCAAGTTTCCAGATGACCTTGATGTCGATAGCTTAGAAATCGATACGGCATCACTGTCAATGCTGCTTGAAGGAATTGATCTACGTCTGGTTCATAGACAAAAACGATTTCGCTTGCAAAAACAACCAGCTCTTTGCTAGCTTGAACTCAAGCTTGTCATACTACCCCAAAATCAAATTATCGGAATCGAAACGCTCGAAATACTGATCATTACATTGGTTGGGGTAAAACATAACCGATATTTGCTGACGCTCACCCAAAAAGTATGCCAAATCTCAACCGGTTCTTTTGATACTACATACGGTGCTTACTATATAATGTAGTTATTCAAAACTCAGGCAAAAAAAATACATGGCTAAAGACAAAACACCTCCAGATGCGCTTCCAGACAACATTGAGGATTGCCACAAAATGATCCGCGAACTTTTCTCCCGCATCGCCGAACTTGAAAAACAACTCTCCAGGCGCAATCGCGCACTCTTTGGAAAGAAGTCTGCTAAAGTCGATTCCACTCTTTTGACCGGTACTGGCAAAGCTATTCATTTTCAAACAAGCGAAGAGCTCGAATCCGAAAAGAAACATCTTGAGATTGTCGATGACAAAAAGCATGGCGGCGGACGAACTCAATCTTCCTTGCTGACCGAGCGAACCATTGAACATAGATTGCCTGATGCAGAACTGCTCTGCCCTTGCGGCGGTGGAACTAGGGAAATCATCGGTTTCGAAACATCCACTCAAATTGAATATGTGGACACGCTGTTTGAGAATTTGAAGCACATTCAATTTAAATACTCTTGCAAAAAATGTCAGGGACAGCTCGTGCTTGCTCAAAAACCATATCAGCCGATTGATAAAGGAAAAGTCGGTCCAGGACTTCTTGCTAAAATCGTCCATGACAAATTTGTTGTCCACCTACCGCTTTACCGACAAGAAAAAATCTTTCTTTCCCAGCATATTCCAATCAATCGCTCCTCCATGTGCAGATGGATGAAAGACGCCGCAGATCTTCTTGACGGAACAAACAAGTACAACGAGATCATCAGGCAAGGGGCCATCCAGGTGAATTGCTGGGCGCATGTCCACTGTAAATTTGAAGATGCATGGAAAGAAGACGCCTTCGCTGCTGAATTTCCAATGGGAGTAATCAAAAGTCTTTTTGATATTGAGCGCGTGGCTGCTCAACTCACAGAGGATGAAAGAAAAGATCTTCGTCAGAGACTCCCTAAACCCAAATTGAAAATGCTTGAGACATGGCTTCGCGAAAAAGAACATATCGCGCTTCCCAAATCGAAACTCGGAGAAGCTATCTTTTACACATTGGAGCGCTGGGCTGGATTGTGCAGGTATGCTGATACTGGCTTTGTGGAAATCAGCAACAACGCATGCGAGCGAAGTATCAAGCCGATTGTTCTTGGAAAACGCAATTGGCTTTTTGCCGGCTCGATGGAAGGAGGCAAAACCGCCACAATCCTTTTGAGTATCGTGGAAACTTGCAAAAGACTGAGAATCAATCCCGTCGAATATTTGAGGGATGTCTTCACGAGGCTGCCGAATTCTCCCACTTCTCAAATAAATGACTTCATTCCTGATCGCTGGCTAAGTCTGAAAGAAAAAGAAATCTAGATCTTTCACTCCTTAAAGCTAGCACCACACTGACACCATTCGCAATGGTGTACTTCGTGCAACGCTCTCATGCAAGGCTCGATACATTGTTTGTATCGAGCAGAAATATCGTCCCTCGTCTAGCAAAATAGCGTAGATTTGCGCGGGCGCTTTGTCTACTTTCCATGGTTATATGATGGAGCCCGTGTTGAAGGGCTTCAGATAGTCTAAGAGTAATAGTCACAATTCGATCACAATGTATCTGACCGTCAGTTTTGAATAATTGATCTAAAAGACTATACTTGTGCGCAATGAACTTTTATCTTAGTCGTTGGATTTTTATTAGAGGACTGTGCCTGGTTTACCTCACGGCATTCTTGTCGGCTAGTCACCAGATGTTGGGACTTTACGGACAAGATGGCATACTTCCGATAGCTGAGTATATAAAACAAATATCCGCCGAAGGGCAGCCTGCTCTGGTCAATTTTCTTTCGGCACCAACTGTATTTTGGGTCGATCAGCAAGACATGGTTTTGCTTGTGATACCAATTGTAGGAGTGGTGGCATCGCTTCTTGCATTGGTTGGCATTTTGACCGGTGAATACTTATTCATGTGCTGGTTTTTGTATATGTCTATCGTCAATGTGGGACAGGATTTCATGTCTTTTCAGTGGGACATATTGCTTCTCGAAACTGGTTTTCTGGCGTTGTTTTTTACGACCTGGCGTCCGCTTGAAGCGGGATGGCGAAGGCATCTTCGATTGCGGTTACCATCGTGGTGTTTTGAGCAAGAAAAAAATCCACAAATAGTGCTTTGGTTGTACCGCTGGCTATTATTTCGCTTGATGTTTTCGTCTGGTGTCGTCAAACTAGCTAGCGGTGATCCGACCTGGCATAACCTGACCGCACTTTGTTATCACTATGAAACCCAGCCGCTTCCAACACCTCTTGCTTGGTTTTGTGATCAAGCCCCACGTGAAGTACATGTCTTTGGTGCCATCATTATGTTTGTAATCGAACTAGTTGTTCCATTCAGCGTATTCATGTCTACCAGGCCAAGACATCTTGGAGCAATCATTATGATTGCTTTTCAAATCGCAATTATGCTTACTGGCAATTATTGCTATTTCAACTGGCTTACAATACTATTGTGCATTTTACTTTTTGATGATGGCTTTGTAGATGCGCAGCTTGGAGCGACTTTTTCAAATTGGCTGGCACCACTTGCCAGTTTGCGAGAACCTGGCAAAATCGCCAAATTCATTGTTGCTCCAGCAAGCGCTCTTATAGTTTTTGTCAGCAGTTTTTATTTCATGCAATCTGTAATGGATTATCGAGGTCTTCCTCCTCAACTTTTGATTCCAATCGTGGCAATTACTCCTTGGCATATCTCGAGCTCATATGGGCTATTTGCAGTAATGACCACCACGCGACCAGAAATTGAGATTGAAGGAAGCGAGGATGGAAAAAATTGGAAAACTTATGAGTTCAAATATAAAGTAGGTCCTTGTAATCGAATACCACCGACGGTGGCACCTGTTCAGCCGAGGCTCGATTGGCAAATGTGGTTTCAAGCTTTATCTCCATCTCGTTTGTCGCAAGACTCATGGTTTGTACGCTTTCTCAGAAAGCTTCTTGATGGTTCGCCTTCTGTTACCGCGTTACTTGAGCGAAATCCGTTTCCCGATCCGATGCACCCGCCCAAATTTCTACGCGCTAATTTTTACAACTACGAGTTTACTCAGTGGCCCGCGCTATCGAGTGAAGGTCTTTGGTGGAAACGAACTTTGATGGGCGAATATCTAACACTCAAACGTGAAGACATGAAAGAAAGCGGAGTGAATAAATAATGAGAGATTTGAAAATTGAAATTTCTCGCAAGAATTTTCTTGGCATTCTACTGCTCACTATTTTGTTAGCACTATGGATTATTTCGCCTTTTGGAATTGGAAAGTCACTTGGATTGAAATTGAATTTTTACAATCACTTTCTCAATTTTTCGGATCAGTCCAAGGCAATGGAAGCTCATTTCTGGCATGTCGCCGCAAACACCTTCAGGCGTAACGGTTACAGTGTCGTGGACGATTCTGTGGGCATGCTATGTGGTTTGCCTGCGGTGGACATAACGGTCGATGACAATCTAGATATGGATACTAAAACGCTCAACACCAAAATTATGAGCCGACTTTCGGTCCATTTGACCCCAGTGGAGCAGACTACTAATTATGAAAGTAAGAACGTAGACTCGAATTTCCCTAATTTCGACCGGGCTGACCTGTTTGAGGAGATTATTTCCGATGATCTGGAAAAGCACGTTGACGAATTAGCCTCAACCAGGTTTGTAAAGCCTAATTACAGCTGGTATTGGGCGATTTACGCTCTTGCCTTGAGCGCTATCGGGGGGCTCATAGTATTAGTAGGAGATGAAGTCAAGACCAAGAGGGTTCGAGACATCGTTACACTCCTACTGCTTGCTCCATTATTAGTGTTGATCCTCTGGCGAGTGGGCACCCTGCTGCTTGGATTGTTTTTACTGACCGCAGCACCCAGACCCAGCTGATTAAAAGCAGCTTAATCGTAACGAAAAGTGCTTGGTCTAGATCTGATATTGACAAGCTTCATGATATATTTGATGTCTGTTTAATAGTTCGCTGACCTCTGTTCTCAACCTTTTTTAAGTCCTTAGAAAACGTATGATGAGCGCACGGTCTGAAAGGTTGATAATAGATAAATGAATAACAAACTCTTTGTGGGCAATCTTGCCTATCAAACATCGGATGCTGAGCTTCAAGAGCTTTTCGCCGAGCATGGCGCTGTGAACTCCGTTCAAGTAGCCAAAGACCGTGAAACCGGTCGCTCACGCGGATTTGCTTTTGTCGAAATGGGCACCCAATCCGAAGCCGAAGCAGCTATCAAAGCTCTCAACGGCAGAGAAGTAAGAGGTCGTCAAATTTCCGTAGTTGTTTCGCAACCCAAACCTCGCACTGGTGGCGGCGGCGGCGGTCGCGGACGCTAAGTTGTAATTTCCGAATCAATCCATCTTCTAGAAATACTATATAAAGGAAATACAACTTGAACTGGCTCGAATTCTCAGCTTTATTCCTCGTCATGTTCGTCATACATACCATGGGAATCACTTTTGGTTACCATCGTTTGTTGTCTCACAGGTCTTTTAAGTGCATCAAACCGGTAGAGTACTTCTTTGTACTTTGCGGTTATCTCGCGTTTGAAGGTTCGCCAATCTGGTGGGCTACCATTCACAGAGCGCACCACAGACATCACGATACTGTGCTCGATCCGCACTCGCCTCGCAATGGTTTGCTTTATGCACATTTCGGCTGGTTGGGTGAAAAGCACTATCCTGACCACATCGACCCCATTACTCAATCGCAAGATTTGATCAAGGATCCAATCTACAGAATGCTTGATGGCGGCGATGATTTGAGACGTGGACACCACATCAGCTTCGCTATCGGCTTTGCTTTTAGAGGTTTGCTCTGGGCATTGTTTGGTTGGCAGGTAGCGTTGTGCAGTCTGCTTGCGGGTCTTGCAGTAATGCAAACACCGCTTTGGCTGAACGTAGTATGCCATTTGCGCCAGTTTGGATATCGCAGCTTTGCCACCACTGACGATAGCGTCAACTGCTGGTGGGTCGCTATTTTGACCATGGGCGAAGGCTGGCACAACAACCACCACGCTTTTCCTGGTTCCGCCAGAATGGGCGCTCGTTGGTTCGAATTCGATCCTACCTGGATTGTTATTTCGGCTTGCAAGAAACTGGGTTGGGTTAGCAAAGTGAACGTTCCAGCAAAATTGATGGCTGGACGTGCATGCAAAGGCTCTTCAGTCAATGACGACAGACGCCGTGCTCTCGCTCAGAACCTTGCTGCAGCAGCCGCTGAGCTCAAGAAGCCTGCATTGAGCGGAACTCGCTAGTACTTTCGCTAGCTGTTCTTCAAAAATCCAGCGCGAACGAACGGTTTGGTGTAAAGCAAAGCCAAAAAACGATAATGGACAATGTGGTCTGCATCAGGTTTTATACCGTGCAGACCCATTTCGTTTTCGAGCTTCCAGATCAATCTGTCATAAAGATCCAGATGTTCATTCTGACGTTTGAAGAAGCTTATTAAATCGAGGTCTGAGTGAATTTCAGAAACTGGCTGAGGCTTTTTCATGCTGTCTATAAATTGGTACAGGTTATAAGCGTCTGGCAGCTCTTCTGTCTTGCCTTGTATGTCTATTTCGAACGTTTGGTTGTCGTCGATTGTTATTTCAAAAACTGAGTTGTTAATCTGAATCTCTTTCACCGATTCGTATTTGTGAGCTGTATTGCTCAATGAGTACTGGAAAGCGTCTTCAAAGAATAGGATATAGTCGATCTGATTAATCATATAAATTCCAAGCAAATCGGGCTCGGCTTCGGGTAAATTCGAAGCTGAAACAAAGCTGTCCATAATATCTAGATCGCGTCTTGCTTTGTCTTTAGCGCCACTTTTTAGTGGGGGAATTTTTTCTGCATAGTTACCTTTATAATCATCTTCGATGGTACCAAATACGGTGTAAGGCATTGCCGAGTATTTTGTATCTTTTGAAAGTCCTGCGCTAGAAAGGATTTCTTGTGACAGATTGCCTGAGCGTAACCACTCGAATATTCGAATATTGACAGCCGTCATATCGTCGCCACGTTCGCTGTCTTTTAGATAAAGCCCGGAGCAAAATTCAATCCACTTTATTGTCAGTTCTTCAAGAGGTCTATTTTCTAGTTCTTCATTCTCAAACAGGCTGATGAAACGGGAATCTTTGAGTAAAAGCGCTAAATACAAATAGCCGGTATTTATTACCCCGAGTTCGCAAAATTCAATAGCAAATAAATTGGCGTCATAAAATATTTTTTGAGTATCTTTAGCAAATGGAATTTTTTTGAATTGCAGTTGCATTGTACTTTTAGCCATGATCTGGCGTTTAAATAATTCGGTTGGATAACTACACTTCAGGTCTCGAAATGCACTTTTGATCTTTTCTTTTAGCTCGAAAGATATGCTGTGTCTTTGCAGATCCAGTCCCATTTTTAAATCGGCTATCTCGATCTCGTTGTGACCTTGAGACCACGCCACATATTCAGCAAAAAGCAGCGCTTCTTGCGCTTTTTGAGTCAGTTCGAATCCTGTTTGCATTTGGCTCTAATTCGTTTGATTTAGTCGGGTGATTGCTTGCTCTGCATATCTTACCAGAGTAGGGTCTGGGTCTTTTAGAGCCTCGGTCAAAGCCGGAAGCGCACCGCGCGCAGCAGGTCCGATTTGCGCCAGGACCTGGCAGGCTTGATGTTTTGTATGCACATCGCCCGATTTTAAAAGCTCGATTAATTTGGGCGTGGCTGGAGCAGCGTCTGGTCCGAAATTAGATAAGTAACTCATGGCATTGCGATCAAGAATCGGGTCGTCTAGCAAGTCCAGGTATAGTTGCAAAATTCGAGGGTCTTTGCGGTCAATGCTGTGGAGCGCGCTCATGGCCGAATATTTGATGCTCGAATCGCTTTCTGTTTTAATCATTTCGATTAGTTTTGGAATTGCTTCTCGAGACGAGGACTGATATGCTCCCAGCGCCTGACACGAGGCGTTGCGCACTATTGCATAATTGTCGTCCAGAGTTTTTAAAAGTGCTGGCACTACCATGTCTGGATTTGCTCTAAAGCGAGAAAGCGCATAAAGAGCCGATTGACGTATTAGTTGCGAGTCTTGATTGGACAATTCTGCTATGAGAATTTTAGTGGTATCGGCAGCCAGGGCAGGTTTTTCCTGTTGGGCTAGATGCGCCAGTGCATCTAGTGTTGCTCGTTTTACTGCGGGCTCGGGCGAATTTTTGAGCGTGTAGATGAGGGCTTCTTTTATTTCGGCGTTACGCGGACCGATATTGCCCAAAACTCCAACCAGAGCGCTTTTGACTTCGCGCTTTGGGCTCGATTTGAGCAATCCAATGATTGTTTTAACCGACTGGTTGGAGTAATAAAAGTCTTCATAACCAGTCAGGCGAACCAGAAAATTTGCCATGGGGACTTGGATAGTTTCGTCGTTAGTATCCATTGCATCAATAATTGCAGGCACGGCATCGACTGGATAATTGCGTAAGGATGATTCGAGATCATTGCAGGATTGATTGTTATTTTTGAATCGAGCAAGGGCTTCATCTACTATTCGTCTGGCTTGGCGCTGCGATTCTTTGTCTTGAGTTTGATTGGCAGACTCTGTTTTCAGGTCGCCTTCGCTTGGAAGCCCGCGACCAGTGCGAGCGTGAACAGTATCAAATGTAGTGGCGCCAAGAACTGCAAGTGATAGCATGCAAAGCGTTGCCCTCAGGCTTACGGTGCGCATAAGCAGTTCCCTCCCTTAGTCTGTTTTAGTCCTATTCTAGCTAGGACTCTCCTTTTGGAGTATCGGGTTTTTCCTGGGTTTGGCTTTGCTCGGAATTATTATTTTCTGGAGATGGAAGGGGAATTTCTTTTCCATTCGTTTTTCCCGCTCCGCCTAGAGTACCTAATCGTGATAGGAAGTCTTCAGCCATAACTGGACGTTTTCCCACAAATTTCCGATCAGCGATTGTTGCAATTTCATCGTCAATTTGTTTGTCGGTTTTGTCAGGCTCTAGAATATTGACCAAGTCCCTGAAATAAAGAGTTTCTTTTTCTACCAATCCTGCTGCGATTAAATCAAGTTCTTTGCGTTTGCTTACAAGAAGTTTCTCGACGTTTTCGTAGCAATCATCGACAATTTTCTTGATTTCCATTTCAATCAAATGCTCTGTTTCGGACGATGCTCCATGATGTTCGTTATGTCTGTATGCCACATCTGTATTGAATTTAAAGGAACCCATGCCAAACAAACGAACCATGTTTGAAGCATTGCGAGCTACATTTCTCAGATCCGCCGATACTCCTGTGGCGTTTACTTCGCGAATGATAGTCTCAGCTATTAGTCCGCCAAGCGAAACCTCGATTTCTGCAAGCATTTCCATTTTGTTTTTAGTGTGGTGGCTGCCATCATCTTTAGCTACCGACCACATATAACCAAGCGCTCCGCCTGTGGGAATCACAGTTACGACCTGAATACGATCTTTAAGATTGCGATAGTACGCCACGATAGTATGACCAGCTTCATGGTAAGCGGTTTTCCAAAGGTCATCCAATACGATATTGCTGCTTCTATTCAGTCCGAAATGCACTCGTTGAATTGCTTGAATCATATCTATTTGTGAGATAGCAGTTCTACCGTGTCGAACGGCAATAAGACCTGCTTCGTTTACAATAGCAGCCAAGCTTGCTCCCGAATCCCAAACAGTCATGCGCGCTATTTCGAGCAAGTTTGCTTCCGTTGGTAACTTGAGCTGTTTTGCATAATGCTCGAGAATTGCTTCTCTTCCATCTAGATTTGGAAGTGGAACATCAATTCTTCGATCAAATCTACCTGGACGCAATAACGCTTCGTCAAGCATACCGGGATTATTGGTTGCACCAATAGTTAGAACCTTATGCTTGCCAAATCCGTCCATTTCAACAAGGAGCTGGTTCAAAGTGCGATTCACTTCATTTTGTCCGCTCGAAGAATATCCAACTCTGGCACTGCCAACTGCATCTATCTCATCAATGAATACGATTGCTGGTTTGCCACTTCGTCTGGCTTGTTCGTAAATAGAACGTACACGCTTTGCGCCTAAGCCAACCCATACTTGCACAAAGTCGGTGCCAGAAAGCGAATAGAAATTAACTCCTGCCTCATTGGCAATGGCTTTTGCTAGCATTGTTTTGCCAGTTCCAGGTTCTCCTACGAGTAAAATTCCTTTAGGTGCTTTTAGACCGGATTTCTGAATAGTGTCAGCATGTTTGAGCATCTGAACGACTTCAGACGCTTCAGCAACTGCTTCGTCCATACCTTTTATGTCAGCCAATTTGACTTCCAGATCAGGTACTTTGGAAAGGTTCATTCCATCGGTATTGAGCTTATGCCCTGCAGTAGCCGCTATACGTGAGCAACCTTCTTCTAGCTCTTCCATTGTCACTGCTTTTTTGCCAGCGCGAACAGCAAGAATTGCAGCTTCATTCACAGCCGCCTGAACGTCTGCGCCGGAGAAATTGAATGACCATTTGGAAAGATCGTCGTAATTGGGCTCATCTTCTAACTGAATATTAGTGAGATATTTTTTAAAAATAAGTTTGCGAGCTTCACCATCTGGTAATCCGACATAAACCTTGCGATCGAATCTGCCAGAGCGCATGAATGCAGGATCTAACTCATTTTCTACGTTTGTAGCGCCAATAGTGATGACATTGGATCTACCGCTGATCCCATCTAACTCAACAAGAATCTGGTTCAAAGCAGTGGTGCGACGATTTCCCACATCGGTCATCGTTCCGCCTAGATTATCTATTTCGTCGATGAAAACGATAGACGAAGGATTTTTGCGAGCTTGAGTGTATAAAGCCCTGATTCGACCAGCGCCTTCGCCTGTCCACATGCTTTTGAAATATGTGGCGGAAATGCCATAAAAAGGCACTCCAGATTCGTTGGCAATTGCCTTTGCAAGCATTGTTTTACCAACACCGGGAGGACCTATCATCAAAACTCCTTTTGGAATTTTAGCGCCAATCTTGCGCAGCTCCTCGCCGCGTTTGAGGAAGTCGACGATTTCGGTCACATCTGTTTTGACATCATCGATTCCAATTACGTCATCGAAACGAATATTAGGATCATGCGTGATCAGCTCTACACCGGAAGTCAAAGTGCGTTCGAGCCCAACTGAAACATTGTCGAGTGCGACACGGATCATCTCAGTCGTTACTTTGTTCGGTCCACCTGGACGGCGCGAAAGAAGCGCGGCTTCGTTCACTACGCTTGCAATGTCCGCAGGTGAATAATTTGCAGTCACCATAACGAGCTCGTCATAATCGATGTTTCCATCGTTCAAGACTTTGCCTGTGTAATATTGAAAGAGCTCTTTGCGCTCTTCAACCGAGGGAGGCTGAAAATAAATTCGCTTATCCATGCGTCCTGCGCGCATCAATGCGGGATCGAGCATGCCATCGTTATTGGTGGCACCAATAACTAGGATGCGTGAACCGTGGAAACCATCCATTTCGGTAAGTAGTGTATTCAAGGTCATGTTCATGTCCGACTGTGCGCCAAAACCTTGATCTTCTTTGCGTCGGCTTCCCATTGATTCGATTTCGTCGATGAACAAAATTGCGCGATCATGTCTGCGTAATTTGCTAAAAAGCATTTTTAGTTTTAAAACGCCAAGTCCAAAGAACAATCCACTTATGTTGCCACCTTCAACAACATAGAATGGAATGCCAACTTCGTTAGCGATTGCGCGCGCAAACAGTGTTTTACCTACACCGGGCGAGCCTACAAACAGAAGACCTTTGGGTAAATCGGCACCAGATTCGATGTAGTGTTGGCTGTTATTGAGTAAATCAATAACTTCTTTTATTTCAGTTTTTGCTCTTTCGTTACCGATGAGCTCGTTGAGAGTCTTTGGAGCTTTAGGGCTGATGGGAGGATCTCTAAAAGCCCATGCAAAAGTTTTTCGCCACTTAGAATGGGGAGCATTGGAATCTGCTCGGGGAGGCAGCGGAAAAATGATGCTCAACATTATGTATATTTGCATCAATATAATAATGGTGCCAAATATGGTGGCGCCAACTATTGCCACAACTCCGTATTTGAGC
Source organism: uncultured Candidatus Obscuribacterales bacterium (assembly GCA_964519785.1). Lineage (GTDB taxonomy): Bacteria > Cyanobacteriota > Vampirovibrionia > Obscuribacterales > Obscuribacteraceae > Aved-18. Next base: position 11,725 of record CAZFKB010000001.1, read on the forward strand.
AGGGCTGGGAACGACATAAAGGGGTTCCAGAACTGCGACGTGAAAAGCAGAAGTGCAAACCATATAATTACAATTGTCCATCGGACCCAAGTTTTCATGACTGTTTAACTGCCTCCAGTTCTATTCAAAATCTTCCGTAAGCGGGGAAACGTATATTGCTGCTTTGAGATCCGCTTTCTTGGACTTGTGTGGCCGTCCGTGCTTCATAGTCCGAATCTACTACTTTCACTTCGCCAATTGTTATGTCTTTCTTCTCGGCGATATCTGGTGTTTCATCCTTACACACTGCGTTGCGGACGCTTGTGCCAGTCGGGCTAGATATGGATTTAGAGCCAAAAATAGCACAAGAAAATCCAAGAGCTAGAATAAATGCAATAAGCATTTCTTTCATCTTTAACCCTCCGGAGATGGCTTATTCAGCTCTTTCACGTCAGATGACTCGGCGGCGGGTTGTGATGGCACTGGTTGCGTAGGTGCTGATTGTGAACCGCTAGCAGGAACTTCCACTTGATTCATTTTGAGCCAGGCGCGCATGTCGTCCAAGCCGCGTCCGCCTGTAGTGCGGTCTTTTACTTGTCCGTCTTGAAACAATATGAAAGTCGGATAAGCCGTGACTTCGTACTTTTCTGCTAAAACCTTGTTCTTATCGCAATCTACACGACCAATCTTTAGTTTTTCCTGTCCATTCAAAGCAAGAGTGCCCATGATGGGCTCCATTTCTTTGCATGGTCCACACCAGGTTGTGTAGAAATCAACCAGCACTGGTTCTTTTGAGTCGAGCACTAAACCTTGGAAAGTGCCTGAATCCAGCTCAGAAATTAATTCTTGTCCGGCACCTTGCGTCTGGTGATTAGCGGCGCCGCCTAAATTCATTTCGTTCATGACGCTGCCGACAACAAGGGCAATAATGAACGCTATGATCATTTCTCGCATTTATTTTTAGACTAGCTCCTGGGTTAGAATCGCTGGTTTTACCTACCTTATATATTGCCATATTCCCCATTCGCTCGCTGCATACGCTCAAAGATGTTTATAACAAGCAAAAGGGTAGGCTTTCACCTACCCTTTTAGAATTAAGTTGCGATTGTTCGCTTTCTATTTGCCGCGCTCAGGAACCACGATGAAGTCAATCACGTGGATGGTTCCGTTAGAAGCTTTGATGTCGGTCTGGGTCAAGAGAGCGCCATCTACTTGAACTGCTTCAGCGCCGTTTTTGGTGTCTACCATCAATGACTCGCCTTGAACGGTGGCCACTGAACGCTTGTCAGCAAGGTCGGCTACGTGCATGTTGCCTTTGACCATTGTGTATTTCATGATGTCTTTGAGACGTTTGTTGTCTTTGGTCAACTCTTCTTTGCGCTCCTTAGGCACTTTTGAGTAACCTTGCTCGCTTGTGGCGAACACGGTGTAGGTGCCTTTACCGTTGAGGTAGTGCGAAGCGCCGCTCTTGGCCATCCAGGCAGCATATGTTTTCAAATCGGGATTGGAGCGCAATGTTTCCATCAGATTTTTCTGATGGTGTCTGTGGTGCTTTTTGCTCTTTTTAGCGTCAGCAGGCTGATTAGCGGAAAGCCCCAGGCCTCCAACGACCAGAAGTGACAGGGTTAGTAAGCTAGCGGTTGTACGCTTTACGTAGTGCATCGTGATCTCCTTCTCAATCCGATTTTAAATAAAGAACAGAACGAAACTTGAACGCTACCCCGATTAGAGGTGCTTGCTGATTTTTTCGGCCAATTTAGGCTTGGCGACAGCTCCAACGACTTGTTCGACCACTTGTCCAGATTTGAACAGGTAGAGGCTCGGGATACCGGTAATGTGGTATGCCTTGGCAGTGTTGGGATTCTCGTCGGTGTTGATTTTGACTACCTTCAATTTGCCGGTGAAGTCTTTGGAAAGGTCTTCGATAATAGGAGCCACTTGTTTGCAGGGTCCGCACCAGGGAGCCCAAAAGTCAACAAGTACGGGCACATCGGCCTTAAGAACTTCGTTTTCGAAGGTTGCATCAGTTACATTTGCCACGGCTGACATTTTGTACGGACCTCCTTGATAATCTCTCGTCCTGGATTCCTTATAAGCAGGGATCTATAGACGCTCTAGAGAAAGTTTCCCATAATAGAAACATTTTGTCTTAGAGTTTATCTAACCATAAGTATTGGGAGCGTAAAAATTCGGTGAGAAATGCTCGGTCTTGAAAAGGCATATAGATGGTTTTCGGGCAGTCTGGCGAACCAGCTCCTCTTTACATATATGTTCATCATCATTATTTCGCTCATGGCGGTCACCCTGTGGGCGCTTTTAACTATTCGAGCCGAATCTATCAACGATTTGAGCAACTCGCTAAAAATTGAAGCCGTCAATCTGGCTCTTGAAATCGATAACGACCTCGAGCTCGATTCAGAAGATTCCCGTGCTCGTATCCAAAAAGCTGCCGAGCGTCGTGCCACAAATCAAGGTGTTGAAATTATCGTCGTCGATTCGAGCGGGCACGTGCTTGCCGATTCTTCGCCTGAAGACAAAGAACCTGGCGACGCCGACCAGAAAAGAGCACAGGAAAATATATCTAAAGACACAGAGGTCAACGAAGCTTTAGCCGGTATTATTTCGGTCTACAAGCGCAATTCGCCCGCTACTAATACCAAAACGCTATTTGTTGCCTATCCCGTTAGATCGCGCGGAGTCACAGCTGGAGTCATTCGAATTGGGGTGCCAATTACCGAAGTCGAGCAGCGTTTGCGCAAAAACTTGATTGTGTTTCTGGAAATTATCTTTGCTACTGGCATTTTGACAGTTCTTATCAGCCTTTGGTTTGCAGACAGATTCATGCGCCCGGTAAAAGATATGAGTAAACTGGCTAAAGAGATCTCGCTTTCTACTGAGTTTACGAACTATCTTCCAGTTGACAGGCGCGACGAAATCGGCGAGCTGAGTTTATCTTTCAACCAGATGGTAGCTCGACTGAAAGAGCAAGAGCGCATCAGGCAAGAGTTTATAGCCAATGCAAGCCACGAATTGAAAACTCCCGTCATGGCAATCGGCTCTGTGGTCGAAGCGCTACAGGCTGGGGCTGCTGAAGATCCAGAATTGCGCAAGAAGTTTTTAGAGTCGCTTGAAAAGCTTTCTGAGCGTCAGCGCAAATTGATTTCTGAGCTATTAGATGTATCAAAGCTTGATAGTTCTCCTGACGCTGGCTGGTCTGATCGTATAGATATTGCTCAAGTAATTTCTGAATCAATCGAGCAAGTCAAAGCTCAAGCTGATAAAAAGGATGTTCAATTAACGGCTCCGCAGGATGGACAGGTTTTTCAGGTATTAGGCAATTCAAGCCAGTTACAGCGCGCAATCGTTAACTTGCTTACAAACGCAATCAACTATACGCAACCTGGTGGAGCCGTCATTGTGGATGTGTTATTGAACGATTACAGCTTAGTGCAAATTCAAGTCAAAGACTCTGGAATCGGCATTTCGCCTGAAGATTTGCCCCATGTGTTTGAGCGTTTTTATAGAGCCGATAAGTCTAGAACACGCGAGTTAGGCGGTGCTGGACTGGGTCTTGCAATAGCGCGAGAAATAGTAGCGCGCCATCATGGACTAATTGACGTAGAATCTGCAGTGGGCAAAGGTACTACTTTTACCATAACTTTGCCTCTGGTTGAGGAACGCACATAATCATATGATCCGCAAAATTTGGCGCAGTATCGCGCGAAAACTATTAGAAATGATGGGTGTTGATTTAAACCCTCCCAAACCAGTCCATAAGCCAGCCCCCGAAGATTTATGCTGCAAGGGAATAGTACATATTACATTTCGCGGATTAGCAGACGGAAGACGTTATATGTCGCGAAACCGAGCTTGGCGAGATGTTCGCTATTTTCAAAAAAATCATTTGCATGTTTTTTGTGTAGACTGCAGACGATTGTTATACAGTGCCCATGAACACGTAGACTATTTGGATCAAAACTAGAAATGGCAACTTATATTCTTCTGGCATTGATTGGCGGTATCGCTATTGCGACGCAAGCCCCTATTAATGCTCGTCTGCGCGAAATTGTAGTTTCGCCAGTAATGTGTGCGTTTATTTCTTTTGCAATTGGAACCATCGCATTATTCATAATGCATTTGACCGGGTTTGCTGGTCCTGCCTCATTCGACAAAGTTTTGAAAATGCCATGGTGGTATTGGGTCGGCGGTCTGCTTGGTGCGTTTTATGTGTTTGCTGCACTAACTTCTGTTTCTAAGCTTGGCGCCGCCACTGTTGTTTCGCTTGTAATTGTGGGGCAATTGGTAGCTGCTTTGGCAATTGATAGCTTTGGATTATTTGGAATGCCGGTAATTCCAATCAGCTGGCAGCGCGTTTGTGGCATTGTTTTACTGATAGCTGGAGCATATTTAATGAAGCAGCGAGTTTTACCAATTGAGTAAAAAGCTTTCGAAACCTTTGTCCATCAAAAGATTGCGGTAAAAAGTCTTCGCTTGAATTGGTAAGATTGGTTAGGTAAAAAACGCTTGATTTATAGTTTAAAGTTTGCCACTATATTTATTGACAACTGGCGTCTGGAAGCGCTGGATCAAAAGACAAACCTCTGAGGCGTTGACCGATTTGAGCACTAAAAGCCCCCTACCACCCACGCTCTATATGTTCAATCGGTCAACACCTATGGGGATTATTTCCATCAACAAAATAATTTGTGCTATGGCACTTATTTTTTGCACCGTATCTGGTGCACGTTAACAAGCATTACCCTACCGCTCGCTTCACCATTATGCTCCTCGCCCAGTCCAATCAACAGGGTCGAGGAGCTTTTCATTGCTCCACTGTCGATTTTACTTCTTTGGGCTCGGGTCTTTCGAATTCCAGTCTCACTCGAAACTCATCGTTAAAAACGAGTTTGGCGTCGTATGTGCCGGATCCGTCTTTTTTCTTAAAACCTTTAATTAATTTTGTTCTGTGGTTAATCGCAAGCTCTTTGATTTGAGCTTCGGAAAGTTTCTTGCCGTACTGCTCGCCCCATATCATGAATTTGCAACCTTCGCGCCACCGATTACAGCCGGCACCTTTGGGAGTTTTGCGCACAACTCCTTCTTTGCATAAAGGACAAGCGCAATATCCTTGCTCCGCGGCTCTTGCAATAGCTGCGCCTTGCTTTGTCACCTCTGGTAGCAAGTTACGTAAAAAGTTCTCTATGTCGCGCTCGAATGTGGTCAAAGTCACTTTGCCGTCAATAATGTCGGACAGTTGCTGCTCCCAGGAAGCTGTCAGACCGATGTCTTTTAATTTGGGGTGAATGATGGAGATGAGCGCCTTGCCTTTATCTGTTGGCAATAGATTCTTTTTGTTTCGAATGACATAACCCGACTTGAGTAAACGTTCTATTATCTGAGCGCGTGTGGCAGCAGTACCCAAGCCAGTTTGTTTCATGTAAGCTGCAAGGTCTTCATCGTCTAATTCTTTTCCAGCGTGTTTCATTGCCGTCAGTAGGCTGGCATCATCATAGGGTTTTGGTGGAGTGGTTTTACCTTCTTTTAGTTCGACATTTTTCTTCGTCAGTTGTTGTCCGGCTTTTATCTGTGGTAGCTGCTGCGCTTCTTCATCATCCTTTTCTTTGGCATTCTTTTTGCCTTTTGTGCCTTCTTTCTCTTTTTCCTTGTCTTTTTCTTTGGGCTCTAAAATTGTCCAGCCCGGATCTTTGATGACGACACCTTTGGCGCGAAAAATATGATCGCCTAGCTTTATGTGAGCTTCAGTTTCATCACGCACTTCTGGAGGCAGAAATATGCTCATGAAGCGAGAGGCAATAAGCTTATAGACATTGCGCTGTTTTTCAGTAATCGCCTGCGGTGGAAATTTGTGCGTCGGGATAATAGCGTGGTGGTCTGTCAGTTTAGCGTCGTCCACATAATTTTTGGATAGCTTTGACTGCAAATGATCGACAGTAATTTTTCCGGCAACAAATCCCTCTTTGGCAAAAGCGCTAATTAAGTCAGTCGAATTCGAATATGCTTTGAGCACGGTAGTCAAAACCGCCGGAAGCTCACTCACCATGTCATTTGATAAGTGTCTGGATTCAGTTCTTGGATAAGAAATTATTTTGTGCTCTTCATACAAACTTTGAGCTATATCAAGCGTCTCTTGCGCCGTGTATCCAAAGCGCTTATTGCAATCTTTTTGCAGAGTAAGCAAATCATAAAGCCCAGGAGCTTTAGTTTTCTTTTCTTTGGTCTCTATTTTTTCGACCGTTCCCGACGATTCGCTTGATGCATCTTTTAAAATCTTTTCGGCAGCGGCTTTGTCATGAATTCGTGTCTGTGGTTCAGCGTCTTGCGTGATGTAGCGAGCGAGAAAGCCTGGTTCAAAAGTCGCCAGAATTTCGAAAAAATTAGCAGACTTAAAACTGTCTATCGCTTTTTGTCTTTCAACGATTAGAGCTAGTGTTGGAGTCTGCACGCGCCCTACCGTATAAAGTTGCCTGTTGAGCGAGGTGTAAGCCCTTGTGAAATTCAATCCCACAATCCAATCGGCACGCGATCTTCCAGAGGCCGCACCAGCTAAACTGTCAAAAGTGGTAGATGGCTTTAGATTATTGAACCCTTCCTTGATAGCTTCAGCTGTGAGTGAGCTTATCCAGAGTCTTTCGACATCTTTGTTGCATCCAGTCATTTGATAGATTAGTCGAAAGATGTGTTCGCCTTCGCGACCAGCATCTGTTGCACAAATTATTTTGCTGGTAGAAGGATCAAGAAAAAGTTTTTTGATTGTTTTAAACTGGGCATCAGCCTTTTCAGTGAGCGTGTATTTCCACTCTTCTGGTATCATCGGCAGTTGCTCTAAGCGCCATGGCTTTCCCCATGTGGCATTCATTGCTTCTGGTTCGGCTATCTGGACAAGATGCCCAAATGCATAAGTGACTGCCCAATCGTTGCCTTCAAAAAAACCGTCTCTGCGCTTTGTGGCTCCCAGTACCGAAGCGATATCTTTTGCCACACTTGGTTTTTCAGCCAAAACAACTTTCAAGAAAACTACTCCTCAGTTTTCTGCACAATATATCAAATTCAAGTTCAATTATTTGACTCATGGATAAATGACCGAGATGGAAATAGCATCGCAATGATCGTTTTCAAGTGAGACATGGCTTCAATTTATCAGTAGGTCTATTTGCAGGGGTTTTGCGGTCAATATTTTCTGGGAAAGATTAAATTGCGCGATTTGCTGCGTTCAATTCAGGCGTTCATCGCCGAGCCAAGGTTAAATCTGGTGTATCATAGGAAGATGCCCTCAAAGCCGGTTATTACCTTACTAATGAGCTTTTTGGTCGGGATTTTTGTATCCTGCCAATTCATTTCGCTTGCTGGCGCGGTTAATTCAGTGGCTGCAGTGCTTGAACCTAGTAGTTCTTCCATGTCAATTGGTCAAGCTGTCGAATATTTTGATGGAGTCGATTTTGACCACGAAGAGATTGTGGATCCCTTTTTGTCGATGCCGCATATTTCGCTCAGGTCAATCGTGGGTGACGAAAGTAAGTTCAAAGTTTATGTAGAACCATCCGATTTGATTGGCTATGCGCCACAGTCAGTGCTCAGCGCTTCAAGCATCGATCCCGAGCGTAACATTCTTGCCCCTCCACCTGACACCAGCAACGATTTGTGGCTCCAGAAGGGCGTTTTACTAATTTAACTACAAACTTGCAAGAAACGGTTCGACAGTTTCTAGTCCGCTTGCGGAGGTTTGTATGCCCGGTAGCCTACCTAAGGATTTATTAGCTTCAATAGTCGTGTTCCTGGTCGCCCTGCCCTTGGCGATGGGTATCGCTATAGCATCAGGTGTGCCCCCAGCTGCAGGTCTAGTCACCTGTATTGTTGGCGGAATAATTGTCGGTAGCATTTCGGGAAATCCGCTTCAAGTAAGCGGTCCGGCAGCAGGACTTTCGGTAATTGTTTTTGAGATTATTCAAGAACATGGAATCGCACGTCTTGGAATTGTTGTCATGATTGCTGGCATTTTCCAGGTGGTGGCTGGTCTTGCTAGAACCGGTCAATGGTTTAGAGCGGTATCACCAGCGGTGGTAAATGGGATGCTGTCTGGGATTGGTGTGCTTATTTTAGCCAGTCAGTTCCATGTAACTCTGGACGATGCTCCCCGCTCAAGTGGTATCGGAAACCTTGTGGCAATTCCAGAGGCGTTCATCAAATGTTTCAACACTGCCGATGGAACTAATTCTCACGTTCCGGGTCTACTTGGCGTATTCACCATACTTGTGATTTTGCTTTGGGAATCTATCCCTTTGAAGAAGCTCAAAGTGGTTCCATCAGCCTTGATTGCAGTTGTTGTAGCGACTATCGCAGCAACTGTTATGCGACTTGATATTAACCACGTAACCTTGCCAGATAACCTGTTTTCGGCGCTTTCTATGCCAAAAGACTGGCGTGAAATTTCCAATTGGAATTTGATTCTGGAAGGGCTTGGATTAGGCTTTGTTGCTAGTGCCGAAACCCTTTTAAGCGCGAGCGCTGTAGATAGAATGCAAACCTTGGTTCGAACAAAATATGACAAAGAGTTGTTTGCGCAAGGCATCGGCAACATGATTTGCGGTTTTGTCGGCGCCCTACCGATGACTGGGGTAATTGTTAGAAGTTCGGTCAATATTCAAGCTGGAGCTCAGACTCGTGCTTCGGCTATATTCCATGGACTCTGGATTTTGATTCTTGTTATAGCTTGTCCATTCGTTTTGCGTTATGTGCCTACATCGGCTTTGGCTGCTCTTCTTGTTTATACAGGATATAAGCTCACTAATTTCAAAATCATCAAAGAACTTAGAAAATACGGCAATAGCGAAGCAGCAATCTACTTGATTACGCTCACTGCTATTGTGTGTACTGACCTTTTAACTGGTGTTCTGACTGGTGTGGTACTTTCGGTTTTAAAATTGCTCTACATTTTCTCGCATTTGGAAATCAAGTCTACAACTCCCAATCCCGAGAAAACAGAACTCTATCTAAAAGGCGCTGCTACTTTTCTAAATTTGCCTCGCCTGGCTGAAGCGCTTGATTCAGTGCCAGCAAGCCACGAGTTGCACGTACATTTAGAAGATCTCGATTATGTAGACCACGCCTCGCTCGACATGATCATGTCGTGGGAACAATCGCACAAAGCAAACGGAGGCGCTCTTGTTATCGATTGGGGCACGCTTGGGGCTATGTTCCGTGACAGACGTCGAGGCGCAAGAGAAACAGCCACTTCGCAGCTTAATTTAAACGCTAACGAACTTGAAGAGAATCTGGTGAAAATAGTAAAGCAGCCACTTGAAGTGCTTGAATCACTAGACCCAACGCGTGATGGCTCGTCGGCCAATGCTGCAGTATCAGAGAATTTGAATCAGCCACCGCATCAATCTGCTAATGAGACTAATTAGACTTGATTGATTTAAGATAAGGCACAATTTCACAATCGTAATAAGCGCCCCAGTAATTCCAGGGATAGCCAGAAGGATCGTTATTATAAGCGCTTATCCAACTCTCAAAACTGTTGGGTGTCCAGTCAACTTCCCAGAGATGAGTTTTAAAATCGATGTTTTTGGACTGTAAATAGGGTGCCCAATGCAAGTAGAAAAACTTTTTCACTTCGAGGCTCGTTTTATACTCAATGAATGCATTGCGGCGCACCCATTCTTTCTTAGTGAGTTTTCCTTTGCAAGCTTCATCTAAAGCTTTCGAGAAAGCTTTGAAATTACGAATATTGTGCAGCTCGAAAATGCAACACTCCCAGAGAAGATGTTCGTCGTAGAAATTTCCAGCACCGTCGTTGCTTCTAATTCTAATGAACGGACGCTCTTCCTTTGAAGGAGAGCAGTGGTCGGCTTTATACCCAGCAGGTAAACCAAGATTTTCATCGGGATTCCAACTGATCCGCTCGCCACAAGCTTCACCGGCAAATTGTCTAGCTGTCCAGTTATAAATGGGGTCACCCTTTTTAACCAAATTGCCCATAGGTTTTCGATCTTTTAGCATCTTATCCACTTGGGTCATACCAAAAACCAAATCATCCTGAATGACCTTTTTGGCGAATGTCGGCTTGAATGCCTTTATGTTTGTCTGCGAATTCGCCAAGTCAGATCTAACATGCTGGGCAAGTGCAGTCTGGCTTAACAAGGCAATAATGCTTAACGCGGGGACAATTGCTTTGGTGAATTTCATGCGATTGAAACTCTTAATGGTAATTTGCTAATTTTACAGGGAATTTAAAGCATAACCTCAGTTCAAAATTAAAGCTCGTTGAATATAGATTATTCATACAAATATCAGTTCGAGTCGACTGTCAGCTCAAGTGCTGATGGTGGCAAATTGACTCTTGCTACAAGCGAAATCAAAGAAGTGTATCCCTATTTTTTTGAGGGGCGTTTGCTTCAACCGCGAGCGGCAGCGTTGATGCTGTTTACTCTTGCTCGATATGTAAGCACTCGATTTTTTATTCCGCCTAACTTGCTGAAAAAGCTCGTTGCAGAAAGAGATCCTGTAATTACAAGTGGCTCTGGGATGCTTCGGTTTGAAGGCTTTACAGCGTGCTGTAGCGCATATGCTCGGGTAGACGTAGAACCTGATGGTTACGTTGGCAAAACATTGAATAATGGCACCACTAATGTTGATTTTAATTCGCAACTTCGATCTGCACTTGCCGGAATTAGAGATGGCGAACGGATGTCGATGTCTGTGGGTAACGACGAAATAAAAATGAAGCACGGTTTTGATGAGTATGTCGAGCGAAAAGTCAAACTGCCCATGCGTTGGATTAAAGGCTTTGTAGAAGTACAGTCTTACCAATCGCAAATGGAGCATCGTTTGACAGTTAGTAAAGCTGAAGCAATAAAATTCATTCGTTCTATTTCCGCGTCGACGCCAGGACAGGTGATATCGTATGTGGTGCCGTCGGGTCGAGGCATTCGCTTGAGTCAAACTGATCAATCTGGCATTAAAGTAGGAGGCATCAACAGGCTGGCGATGCTCAAGGATATAGCAACGCTGGCAGACGAGCTCAGGATTTATTGTCATCCGTCTGGCGACTCTTCTGAATGGCAATTGAAATGTGGACCTTTGGTGTTCAGCCTTACCTTGACCGCTGAGCCAAGCCGAGGATTTTCGGGGGAAGGTCAGGCATTGTCTGATTTAATAAAAGCTGAAGAGGAACGGCTTTCAAGGGTGCGTTCAGCGCTAAAATGGCAGTCTATGTTAGACATTCAGAGATTGTCTGATTCGTGTCAAATGGATAGCGACTCAATAAGATCTGCACTGGGAGTGCTTGGATCTAGGGGAATTGTTGGTTATGACTTAGCTAGAAATGCTTATTTTCACAGAGAGATGCCTTTCGATTTAGAATTGGTCGATTCGATTCATCCAAGGCTTAAAGCCGCTCGAAAGCTGGTTCAAAACAATGGTGTAAAAATATTAGTCAGCCAAACTGATACATTTGAATCCGAAGTTGCTGGTACTGGTGCAAATCACACAGTGAAGGGCAATGGTGATGTCGTTACTTGCACATGTCCGTGGTATTCGAAATATCAAGGACATCGCGGACCTTGCAAACATGTTTTAGCTACTCGTTTGACCCTAGAACCGGAAGATTCTGATGAACAAGACTAAAGATTTAAAAACGTTTGAAAGTGTCATAGAATCTGGCTCACTAGACGGTGTTGAGCAATTTTTCAAGGACTTGTCCGGGCAAGAGCGCAAAGCATATAGTGCTGCTTCTAGGAAACAATATAAAAGATGTCGCTGGCAGTGGGATGCTCCGCCTATAGACGAGAGAATAAAATCAAACATCATAGTGGCTCTGGTGGTATCATGCGACCAGAAAGACTGGGATGAAATCGACTGGAGATTTGCTACATTCAATAACAACATGATACGTGTTCTGGCAAAATTGCTGCCACAAAACACGCCTGGGTTGGCGAATGCTATTTTAAAATGGCCTCAGCATTTGTTTGATGTTCGAGAAATGGTTAGACTTCAGATTTGTGAAAAACCTGATTCTGAGGACTTCTCAATTGCTATCATCGCAGCGCCTCGGATGTATCATCAAGATTTTAGATTCAAATCCAGCTCCTTTAGTGAATGGGTTGATAAAAATCCAGACATTCTTGAAGACGATATATGGCGTATTTTCGAATCAGAGGGCAATCAAGAATTCAGTCTTTCCGCACAAGGAAAATACTTTCACTCAGGCGATAACTGGACCCCTGTGCTTTATCGTTTATCTGAAGAAGGAAAAATCTCGCGAAAACGTTTGCTTGAAGAAAGTCTGAATGCCTTGGATCGGGGTTTTATTCAGTTCAGATCATCGTGGTTTTCTAACTTTCATGATTCACTTAAGCCCACTATAGAAGAGCAAATAGAATTGACTCCAAAATATTTGCGCCTGCTTGGAAGTCCAATTGCTCCAACCGTTGCCTTTGCGGTGAATAATCTCAAAATCGTAGACAAAGCAAATAAGCTCGACCCTGGTGACTTGATAAAAAGTATAAATCCGTGCATGGTGGCAAAGCAAAAAGCTGTCTGTCTAACTGCTTTAGGATTGCTAGAGAATGCAGTTAAAAAAGATTCGAACTTAGCGAAAGAAGCCACCTTGCTAGCTGCAGAGGGTTTGTTGCATGAGTCACCAGAAGTACAAGCCAAGGTCGTAGACTTTATTTCTAAGCATGGCTGCAAGAACGATTCGGAATTGAGAAACAAAATAATTGATTGTTTTGAGACTGTTTCCCCGAGTGTCAAAGTAGAGGTCAAATCCTGGATCGATGCTGATTTTGAAGCTTCTTTTGAACAAGAGCCTCAAGATTATCGGTACGCCAACTATTTTTGTGAAGGCTGGCCTTTTGCATTCTGTGCTCAAGTTTCTCCTGTTGAAAGTGAAGATGAGTTGCTGCAATTAGCAGGATATTGCATGGAGAATCCGCTTGCTGCAATTGAGCTGGAACGGCTTTTGGACGGTGTTTCTCGGTTAGAATCATCGAGTGAACAATTCAAGCGCCAAGGACTTCCTTTAGTGAAGCGAGCGGAAAGACTATTTACCTTACTGGGTAGGCGTACATCTTCTGCGCAACTGATTGTTGCAAAGTTTGTCTACAGCTGGTTATGTAAACCAGCTGAAATAGCGGATTTAGATCGTTCAGATCTGGCTCCTTCGCTTGAAATTTTGGATCGGCGAATGACCGAAATTATAGAAAGGCGGGCAAGAAAAATTTTTATTCAATTGCTTAGCTTTCCAACACATGAAAACGGCTGGATTGAGCCTTCCCAACTTGAACGTAGAAAGGAATTATGGCGCAAAGAAAAGATTGCACTTTCCAAACTTGAACTGGAAATTGCAGAGCTAAGACTTCCGGTGGTGCCTGAATTGGAAAGCAAAATACATCTGGAAGAGGCTAAGATTGATGGTAAAAACGTAATGGAGCGCCTGGAGCGTCCCGAAATCGGACCTAATCTTGTAATTACTATACCGTCATATCGTGAGCGAATCATGCATCGCTCTATTGGTGCGATTGCTGAGTATATAGATTTCAATTTGGCTGAATCCCGAGAATACAGGCATTATATGGCTTTGCTCACTCATAAAGGTAGTCCGCTCACTTACAAAGCACACGAACTTATTAATGTAGGATTGATCGCTCCTGATGTCCAATGCAACGGAGTTGCCAAAGATGCAATGATATTAGCTATAGATGAAAACAGGCTCGAGCCCGATTATCTGGGCAAAAGAGTCGGGGTTTTCTTGAAGTCGGACAAAGCGAAGCCTAAACGTCTGGTATTATCGTTGAAGGAAGTAGCCCGGGTCAGTCCTTTACATATGGATGCGGTTCGTCAAGTCATAGAGCGCGCATTGCAAGGTAGTACCGAAAATCTTCATCGAGATATTCCAGCTTTATTGGAGTTTTACAAAGAAGTGCTTATTGCCTCCAAAAAGAAAATTGAAAGCGAAGATACCCGATCATTTCTGCGATCAATTAAAGCCAGCGGCAAGACAGCAAAACTGATTAAGGAGCTTACAGCTTGATGAACGATGAGTGGCGTGAATTTTTCGAAGATAAAAAGTCGTGGAAAGGATCGACTTACAATCTCACGATGCTCATGCGAGAATCGGCTTCTCGTCGCGATCTCGAGCGTGCGTTGACTAATGATTTCGGATTTGAAATTTATAAAGGTACGATTGAGCGCGGTATTAAATATTCAATTTTTTCTTTCGGTCCTGACGCTCAGCCAATTGGCGCGGGGCATACTTACATGAAGGAAGAGAATATGCTTGCATCGATGCAGCTTTCTTTCTTTCGAGCTCAGATGCAGCGAATTGTCGATACTCCTGAGAAAAGTAAGATTTTTCATCAAGCATTAATAGAGCTCGTACGCAAAGTGGGAAGAAAATTTCCAGTTATGTGTGCCACCATATGTGATGAAACATTTTCTTTCGTGTATCCACCAGAAGCAGCTGGTCGTTCCATTTGCTTTGAAAAATCAGCATACGACAAATCGGGTATCGATAAGCCTAAAACTGAGTTAAAAGACCCCTGGCAAGGTTATTATGCAATAGCGATGGACGGTTAGAGATGTGGCAAGTTTGGCGCCGAGACGATAATGGTGCGTAAAGGCTGATTAGCGCGTGCCGAATTCGTTGACTTCTTTTAGTCGCTTTTCAGTTGCTTTCGCATCTGCCTCTTTGCCCATTTTGCGTTGAATGCTGGCTTTGATTTTGTACCATTCGGCGATATCAGAATCCTTCGTGATGAGACTTTCTATGTCCTGCAAAGCAAGATCGAATTTCTTTTGCGCTTCATAAGCTTGGATGCGTATCTGCAATGCCCCAGTGTTTGAAGGAAACATTCTCAAAACTTGCGATAGGTCTTCGCTCGCCTTTTGCGCCTTGCCTGTCTTTGTAAGCATGGATGCACGTCCAATCCAGTTTTGCAGAAAGGCACGACGAATTTTTTCATGTACTTTGGGTAATTCTGGTGGCAGTCTGTCTTTGTTGCCAGGCAAGATTATTTGGCAGGCTGTGTTGTAGTCGATAAGGGCTTTGTCGTATTGCTGAAGGTGTTTGTAGGCTTCTGCGCGACGATTCAGCAAGTCATAATTAGCTCTGTTGGAAGGAAATTTATTGAAAAGCTCGCTTACTGTGTTTATAACAGCCTTGTCGTCTTGCTTATCATAATAAGCGTTTATCAGGGTGTGATGAGCCCACTCAAGATTGGGATTCATAGCAATAACCTCTTTGCACACTTTGATTGCTTGATCTTTGTGACGAGCTGTGCGTAACAACTCTGCCAGTTGCATTCTAGGATAAAGATCGGTTGGATGAGCATTGATCCATCTGTTTAACGCTGTTTTTGCTGCTTCGAAATCAAACATTTTTTTATAAAAGATCAAGGCAAGATGGTTTACTGTAGGGTCGGTGGGTGCGATTTTCATCGCTGTTTTCATCTCATCTCGCGCCAGATCCTCATTGGTGTTTTGATCCGCAAACAAATAAGCTTGCGCAGCCAAAGCACGCGCATTTTTTTGATCAGTTTTGATAACTCTGTCTAAAAATTCTTGTGCCGCCTGGTGCTTGCGATAAAGTGTCAGAACTATTGCGTATGTTACAACGATATGAGGATTCTTGGGTTCGGCTCTGGCGGCTGAGCGCGCTGCCACGAATACATCTTCGATTGTATAAGATGTAGAGCGAATCAGATGAAGAGCTTGGAGCTCGTACCAGTCTGCAAGGTCTTTTCCGGCTTTGATTTTTTTATCCAGATAGGAGCCTGCTTCGGGTGATAATTTGTCTTCTAGTTTATAGTAAGCATCAAGCTCTTGCTTTGATGGCTTAGCGAGTGCAGCTTGAAAATTTGCCTGGCAAATTACAGTGCACAAAAATAAAGTTTTAAGTTGCGACTTTTTCACTAGTAATGCGGTTCTATGTCTGAATCTCTAATTGGTGACCCGGCTTCAATTGGATAAATACACTTTCTTAACAGCATAGAATCTTTGTTGGTAGAATCGCCAAAATGATTGCTTTTGGTAGCAATTATACCTCCTACATTTTTTTGTGGATCTACCGCCAGGACGATCGTATTTTTTGTGGTGAGAGGCTCGCCGCGAGCAATTGGATGTCGCGCGAAAAACATGTGCACAGTTTCTTTTGCTTTTGGTTCTTCTCTAAAACATTCAATGCTTTGCGGCGAGTAAAACGATTGACTGGTATTTAACATTGGTCCGAAAGTCAAAAGCGAAGTAGTAGGAGCGAAATACAAAATGAAAATCAACACCTTCTGCATGTCGTGAGCGATTTTGTTTGAACGAATAAAAAACGAATAGAATGCTATACCAATTACATTCCAGATAGCGAAAGCTAAGAGTGTGGGTCCCAAGATTTCGTCATTTATCAAATTCAGAAACTGTTCGTGAAACGCAATGCATGATGCGATTGCAAATACGAACTGTAAGACTGCACACTTTAATATGTAGCTTTTGATAAGCCGTTCGCGCGATTCGACAATGTTTTCAGTGCTTCTCATTTCAGCAATTACATAGCCATTGTAGGTTGAGTTGAAATAAATGGTCCTATCAAAAAAACTAGCGAAAATGGAGCCATAAAGACCACAAGAAATACGACCGTCTGCAATGCGAAATGAAATTTTCTATGGTGATATATGGGTGAATACCGATAAAGAGCCAATCCTAGGGATTGCCAGAGAAGTAAAAATAAGACGATTGTTTTTGCGATTGTGATTTGAAAAATAGGAATTACGTAGCCTGGTGTTGCAGAGTACATAATGAAGAGAAGTCCGAATTGTATAGCTACAGCAGCTGCTGCAAGCTTTCTCTTGAGATTTTCATCGGATTTGAAAGGCTCTTCCATTTCTCCATCCTAGCAAGCAGTCTAGATATTGGTTAGACTATTATTTTGTTTCTTGAAGCACGAACTCGTCTGTGTAAGGCGGTTCGATATCTGAATTCTTAATTGATGCGTCCTTTCTAATCATGTGTTTTGTTTTACGAGCAAGAATTGAGTAAGCACTTTTATTTGCTTCGACATAAGTCTGTGCATTAGCAAGAATACGTCCGTTTTCTTCATTCTCATTAGCTCCAGCCGCATACACATCTCTAAATGAGATGGTTGCGCCTGCGGCAATATCGTGTCGGGCAAAAAACACCGGGATGGCCCTCGCTGCAGTAATATATTGAGGTTTATAGGGTGATGTTCTGTCGATTTTGTGTAAATCGCCTCTGACATCCATGAAATATTGGTTGCTAAATGAGGTGCTTGGTCCCGTGTGCGTTTGCGCTTTATTCAAGTATTCGATGCAGTAGGAGCCCACAAATACTCCAGTCAGTGGTGCGACAAAGACAACCCAAAATTGCATGCGACTATAATCTGGCTTTTCTTCTGTTGGAATCGAGCATGCCGCCAGACCCGCTATCGCCCAGATGTTGGCCCCAACAAGCCAGGGCAAAAAAAACGGATCTTTCAGGCTGTAATAAATTGCATCACGAAAGAACAACAATACAAGTATTTGCAGCAGAATAACCAACACGATTATTTTCCAGTCAAAATGGAAAGCAGCTCGATCTTTGCTAGTAGCTAAATTTGACACATAACCATACTAGCAAAATGTCAGATTAATCTTTGCGATGGACTACGAATCGATCCTCAAAGGGTGGTTCGACATTGGAGTTTTTAATTGCTTCTCCAGCGCTGATCGATCTTTTTGCTTTGTGAGAAAGTATCGAATTCGCATTTCCTTTTTCACCAAAAAAACTTTCTGAATTGGCTATTACGGTACCATCGAAATTAACTGCTTCAGCAGTTTGAACTTTTAAATTTTTTGCTGTGAATGCGTCACCAGCTTTGATTGGATACCTTGCGTAAAAAATCGGCAAACTATCGTGCTGTTTTTGAACGAAGACAACTGGTTCTTCGCTTTTAGCTGGTTGGTTTTTCGAGCCGAAGTATATTTCGTTCTTGTCCATAGAAGTTTTTATCGAGCAATACAAAGGGGTGCATAAATACCATCCGATTGTGGGGACGAAGAAAACCAGCCAGAGTTTTTTGTGATCTCTTTGATGCTCTGGTGCAAGCATGAAAGTGCAAATTAAAATCCCAAGCAAAGTCCAACAATTTAGAATCATCAAGATCGTTGAGTAGATTCTATCGTTGAGACATTGATGAAAAGCTCCCCGAAAAATAATGTACATTGCTGCTGGAATGATGATTAAGGCGCAAACGCCTTTCATCAAAAATCCAAAGATTGATTTTTTGTCGGTGTCTTCTGACGTTGTCATTCCAACATATTAGCAAGAATCGCAAACTGGTTTTTTGCTTCTAAATTAAATGACCAAGACGTCTGCAAATGCTCGAGTGGAACCTGAAAGCTTTATGGGACAAAAAGCTTTCAACAAAAACCGCGCTAATTTAGCCCCTTCAAATCGGAGATTTTTTACGCCTACTTCACAACCAAAGTCTGACTATTTAAGTTCTGCAGTCAGAGCCTGACGCAGCGAACCGTGATATTTGTCGAGCAATTCTTCAGCTTGAACGCGACCAATTTTGCGCTTAGCCATCAAGATTGCTGTCTTGGGACGATCGTGCGATGACACGAGCGCTCCTTCTGCAATATTTCTTGGAGCGCTGCAGATTAATGAAATCATTGAGACGGCACGCTCACGCAATTTTTCGTTGGTTGGGCGAAGGTCTACCATCAAGTTTTCGTAGACTTTTCCAAGGCGAACCATTGTGCAAGTAGATAACAGATTCAAAACCATTTTCTGGGCTGTGCCAGCTTTCATGCGGGTTGAACCGGAAATTGCTTCAGGACCAACGATTACTGCAATCACTACATCGGACAGCTCTTCTAATTTGTTATTGGGGTTATTCAAAATAGAAACTGTGGATGCCCCAAGCTCTTTTGCCTTTTCCAGAGCGCCTACAACATATGCAGTGCGTCCAGAAGCAGTGATACCAACTGCGATATCTTTTGAGGTGATATTGGCTGCGGTGGCATCTTTAATGCCCAGATCTTTTAAATCTTCAGCGTTTTCAAATGCGCGGAACATTGCTTCTTTTCCGCCTGCGATAAAAGCTTGAACCTGCTCGGATGAAACACCAAAGGTGGGAGGACATTCAGCTGCGTCGAGTACGCCAAGTCTGCCGCTTGTGCCAGCGCCAAAGTAAAAAATGCGTCCACCCGATTTTACTTTCTCAACGGCGATATCAACCGCTTTAGCGATTTGAGGAATTACCTCTCTGACTTTCTCAGCGACTACAAAGTCTTCGTTTTGTACTCGTTTGACAAGTTCCATTGTGTCGAGGACATCCAGATCCATTGTGTTCTGGTTGCGCTCTTCGGTAACTTGTTTTGTGAATTCTGCTGTATAACCGCTCATGGTTTGATTGTCTCCGAGGTTCCAACTAATCTAAATACGACGTTACGTTTATCTTACTAGGGCCGACTCCGGCTTACAAGAAGTCGGTGTTCCCATTTTGAGGTTGACAGTGGATCGCTTTTGATATTGTCCATACCCGATTTTGCCCACGTGCTGTCCATCTTCGATGACAACTTGTCCGCGACTTAGCACGGTTTCTGCAGCACCTTGCACTTCAAATCCTTCGTAACAATTGTAGTCTACGCGCATGTGGTGATTCTTGGCTGAAATGGTGAATTTCTTGTCTGGGTTGAAAATAACGATGTCAGCGTCGGATCCTATAGCAATCGTACCTTTCTTGGGGAAAAGTCCAAAAATGCGCGCTGGATTGGTAGAAGTGATTTCGACGAATTTATTGAGCGAAATGCGCTTTTGAACAACTCCACCGTTGAATACAAGACTCATGCGATTTTCGACTCCTGGTCCACCATTTGGAATTTTGGTGAAATCGTCGATGCCAAGCTCTTTTTGATCTTTGAAACAGAAAGGGCAGTGGTCTGTCGAGATAACCTGAAGGTCATTCATTTTTAGGCCGTTCCACAATTTGTCTTGATTCCATTTATCGCGAAGAGCAGGCGTCATGACATATTTGGCGCCTTCAAAGCCTGGACCTTCGTAATATGAATTATCGAGGAAAAGATATTGAGGGCAGGTTTCGGCATATGCAGGAAGTCCCGCATCTCGCGCTTCTTGCACGCGTTGCAGAGCATCGTTACAGCTAAGATGCACGATGTATACCGGAGATTCTGCCATCTCGGCCAGGGCAATGGCGCGATTGACACCTTCTTGCTCGGCTTTTGTAGGGCGGGTGATAGCATGAAACTTCGGTGCAGTATGTCCTTTTTCTAAAAAGTCTTGGATGATTTCATTGATAACTATGCCGTTTTCAGCATGCATGCAAACCAATCCACCATTTTCTCCCGAAACTTTCATGGTTCTATATATGGTGGCGTCGTCGGAAAGCAAAACGCCTGGATAAGCCATGAAAAGTTTGAAGCTGGACACGCCTTCTTTATCGATCAGTTTGATCAGATCTTTGGTGTTTTCGCGCGGCATGTCCGTCACAATCATATGAAAGCCGTAGTCAATACAGGCTTTGCCCTGCGCTTTTGCATGCCAGGTGTCGAGAGCGTTGAATACAGAGTCGCCTTTGGTCTGAATGGCAAAATCAACAATAGTAGTTGTGCCGCCAAATGCGGCAGCGCGGGTGCCGGTTTCGAAATCGTCAGCAGAGGTGGTGCCGCCAAAAGGCATGTCCATGTGGGTGTGGGCGTCGATACCGCCTGGAATTACTAATTTGCCTTTAGCGTCGATGACTTTGTCTGCTTGAAGTTGTGACTGGTCGAGTTCTTTGCCTATGAGTGTGATTTGCTCGCCTTCAATCAAAACGTCGGCGTAATAATCGTCTACTGCTGTAATAATTCTGCCGCCCTTGATCAAAGTTTTCTTCGCTGTCATAGGCACCTCTTTGGTGTTTGTGAAAATTGACGGACTTCATTATAAAGATATCTATCGGGTGGCGAATAGATATCGACAGTGATAAAAGAATTAAGTCTTCGGATGTAAAGCGGGTAGTGAAGACGGACTCGACAGCTTATCATTTTAGGAATAGTCGGATGGAGCCCGAGTTTCATGAGAGGCGTAACGTCTGAAGTTATCGCGGAAGTGCGTGCGAGAGCTAGTATTCTCGACGTCGTTTCTGAATTGGTTGTGCTCAAACGAGCGGGCAAAGAGTACAAAGGACTTTGTCCTTTTCACAATGAAAAAACGCCTTCTTTTACAGTTAATACAGACAAGGGCATTTTTAAATGTTTTGGATGCAATGAGGGCGGCGACGTGTTTGCTTTCGTGCAAAAAACTAAGAAAGTCGAGTTTATCGACTCAGTGCGCGAACTTGCAAACAAATATGGCATTAAACTCGTAGAGTCCCAACAGGAGCGGGTCGAGTATGACAAGCGCTCTGGCATGAAAATGCTCTATGAGCAGGCAAGTCATTACTATCAGCGACTTTTGCAAGATCCAAAAGAAGGTATGGAAGCGCGCGAATATCTCAAGTCTCGCGGTATTACCGAAGAAACACAAGCAAAGTTCAGGCTTGGGTATGCGCCCCATTATTGGGATGGCCTGCTCAATTACATGACGGGTGCTTGTCAGGCAACTACGCAGCAGTTGCTTGAAGCCGGGCTGATTCGTCAGCGTCAGGGAGGCTCCGGTCATTTTGATTTGTTCAGAAATCGTCTTATGGTGCCGATTTGCGATAGCGATGGACAAGTCATCGCCTTTGGTGGCAGAACCATGGGCGACGACCAGGTGAAATATCTCAACTCGCCTGAGAGCATAATCTACAAGAAGGGTGAAAACCTGTTTGCCTTTCACCTTGCCAAAGACGCTATTCGCAAAAACGATTCAGTTATTGTGGTCGAGGGATATTTCGACGCCATTACGCCACATCAGTACGGGTTTGAGAATACAGTCGCAACTCTTGGCACTGCACTTACCGAAGCTCAGGCAAGATTAATGGTGAGATATACAGAATCGAAGCGAGTATATCTGGCTTTCGACACAGATCAAGCTGGATTAAAAGCAATGGAGCGCGGTGTTGAGACCCTTGCTCAGGTTGCTTCTGGTGTTGGTATCGATTTGCGTGTGTTGAGAGTTCCTGGCGGCAAAGACCCTGACGAATGTTTGCGCACAAAAGATGAAAACGGCAATGCCACAGGACCTGAGATATTTAAACAAGCTCTTTCTAATGCACCTCAATTAATTGACTATCAAATCGAAGAAGCGCTCAAGGGGGCGGACATTTCAAGCCACACCGGACGCATAGATGCTGCAAGAAAGGTTGTTCCGGTCATTGCCACGATGAAAAACACAGTGGCTCGCATGGAGTACATAAGGCAGCTTGCCAGTCGGCTCAATATCCGTGAAGATGCAATGATTACCGATGTGCGGCAAGAGCGTGACGCCAGACGCCCGCACGATACTCGGTTTGGCAAGAATGCACTGAACTCGCCCAATGCTATTGGAGGTGGCAAACGTTCCATGCTATCAGGGGTGGCGGACGCAGAACTCAAATTGCTCGCCCTTTGTTTGACCTCGCGTGACGATCACGAGAAAGTGATGGAAGTGCTTGCGGATGAAGATTTTCTAACGCCTGAGCATCAAAAAATAAAGCAGGCACTGGTGGGCATTGGCAGTCATTTCACTACCATGGAAGAATTGCAGCACGAGCTGATGAACCGACTGGCGCCTGAGCCAGGGCTTTCGGCTTATATTACCGAAGTGATTTTGGCTGCCGAAGAGCTGAAAAAGCAGAACCTGCCGCTAGTTGTGGTTCTGGTCGATTTTCAGGCGCGCATTATCAAAGAGCGTATCGCAGGTTTAATCAAGGCTCTTGCGGGGATTGAAAAAGATGAGGAGAAAGCTGAACGAAACCAGGTTAAAATTAAAGAGCTGACTCGACTTGAAATAGTAGAACTGCCAGCAGCAAAAACATTTGGTGAGTTAGTTACCTTAAAACGAAGAATCGAAGCTATTGATACTGATTTGAGCGAGGCTAGGGTGTGAGCAAAAAACCGAAAAGTACAACCCAGGACAAAGAAGATAGCTTCATCAAGCGCCTGGATAAGATGGAAGAGTCGGGCAAAGAGCGTCAACGCTCTGGTCTTGCTGACCTTTTAGACGAAGACGACGATAACGAAGACGATAGCGCCATTGCTGCCGAGCCCGAAGAAGAAGTTGAAGCTGATCCAGACCAGTTCGAAGAAGTTGTATCGCGCGGTCTTTCTTCAGACGACCCAGTGCGTATGTATTTGCGCGAAATCGGACGTATTCCACTATTGAGCGCCGATCAAGAAATTCAGTACGCCCGTATGATTGCTATGGGTGGCTCAGAAGGTGCTGTGGGCAAGCGCAAACTTGTACAGGCCAATTTGCGATTAGTCGTTTCGATTGCCAAAAAGTATGTTGGACGTGGCATGCTCTTTCTTGATTTGATTCAAGAAGGAAATCTGGGTCTTATCAGAGCAGCAGAAAAGTTTGATCACGAACGAGGTTTCAAGTTCAGTACTTACGCTACTTGGTGGATTCGTCAGGCTATCACAAGAGCGATTGCAGACCAGGCGCGAACTATTCGTATTCCGGTGCATATGGTTGAGACTATCAACAAACTCAAGAAAGTAACACGCAAATTGGCACAGGACAAGGGTCGCAAACCTACTGAAGAAGAAATTGCTGAAGCTATGGAAGTAACCGTGGCAAAATTGCGTGACATCGTAAAAGTGGCACAAGAGCCGGTTTCACTTGAAACGCCTGTAGGTAAAGAAGAAGACTCGAGGCTTGGAGACTTTATCGAAGACCGCGAAACTGACGCGCCCGCTTCTTCTGTAACGCACGAATTACTGCGTGAAGATATCATAGACGTAATGGCGGGTCTGACTCCCCGTGAGCGCGACGTGCTTCGTTTGCGCTTTGGGCTCGATGACGGACGCACGAGGACGCTTGAAGAAGTCGGTCAATTATTTGGTGTAACTAGAGAACGTATTCGTCAAATCGAAGCGAAGGCTTTGAGAAAACTGCGTCATCCAAACCGTAGTCGACGTTTGCGTGAGTATATCGACGACTAGTGGACCCGGCGACCCAAGCGCAACAACCACTCATTGTTGGGATTATCTGGATTGTTTTACTGCTTCTGGCTAATGCCTTTTTTGTGGCGGTGGAATTTGCCTTGGTGTCCCTCAGGCGTAGCCGTATCCAGGACATGGTGCAGCAGGGCAATCCTACTGCCAAAGTTTTGCAGGATATGCAAGAAGATATGGACACAACAATTGCTGGTGCCCAATTAGGTATTACTTTGGCGAGCCTTGCGCTCGGCTGGGTTGCAGACAGCACCTTGGACAAATTAGTGGAGATGTTCCTACATTCTTTGCCGTTTGGAAAGGGCATGCACGCCCCCGCAGGTCTTGGTGTAGTTATATCTTTCATCATGCTTTCGATGATTCACGTTATTCTTGGCGAGCAAGTTCCGAAGTCCTGTGCGTTGCGCTTTCCAGAAAACGTAGCGATGCTTCTTGCTTGGCCATTCAGGATGTTTTGCGTGGCATTGAGGCCACTAATAAAGTTGATGAATTTTCTGGCATCGCTATGCCTACGTTTATTCAGAGTGCCGGTAGCAAGCGAGTCTGCGCATGCCATTGGTTCGTCCGATGAATTTTCGATCTTGTTTAAAGAAAGCACCGATGCTGGTGTCTTGCACGAACACGAACGCGAACTCTTAAATCGGACATTAGTGCTTCGAGAGAAAGTCGTAGACTCGCTGATGATACCTCGGACTCGAGTTCGCTGGATTGATTTGAACGAATCTAAAGAAGAAATTTTAGAACAGATTTTGCAATCTCCTAACTCTCGTCTGGCGGTGGCTCGCGGAGATCTCGATGATTTGCTGGGCTTTGTGCGTACGAAAGATCTGCTTGCAATGGAATTGCAGAAAAAAGAAATGGATATCGAATCAGTTCTATTTGAACCTATGTATATTCCTCACAATCAAGATGCGCTTACTGTGCTGCAATCGTTTCGTCGTGAGCAATACGGGATGGCAGTTGTACTTGATGAGTTTGGTGGTGTGCAAGGTTTGTTGACTGTGAACGACATTGTTGCAGCAGCTTTTGGAGCGGTTCCCGCAATTTTGGATCATGGGCGCAATCGTTACAAAAAAACAAACGACAACGAATGGATTGTCGATGGTCGTCTATCCATCGAACGTTTCGAAGAATTAATTGATATGAAGCTGGAAGCACCTGAAGGATTTAATACTGTCGCCGGCTTTGTAATTGGCTTCCTTGAGCGCATTCCGGAAAATGGTGAAATTGTCGAAATGCAAAATATTAAATTTGAAGTTCTTGAAACTGCTGGAAACAGGCTCTCCAGGCTGAAAGTAATCAAATTGGTACAAGGGCAATAGAATAATTATACGTGCTATGTCTTAGAGTACCAGAGAGGGTGCTTGCGAAGCCTCAATGGTAAAGGAGACATAGTGATGAAGAGAATACCAACTTTATTGGTCTTGGGAGCGCTACTGACGGCATTTTTGCCAGCTCAGCAAGCCGATGCCAGAGACTACTATGTGCAAGGCCCCGGTACTTACATTCGAGTAGGAAAGCCGAGATATTATCGCACATATAACGATAATGGCTGGCGACGCCACCGTGGATGGTTTCACCGTCATCACCGCGATTACGATAGACGGTTCAGTAATAGACCCGTTTATTATCGCTGGTATTAACGCCTAAGTTCGCTCCAACCCGGTTCCGGCGAAGTGCGGGGACCGGGGACGAGCGCTTTTAGACAGGAGACCCCATATGAAGAATATTACTAAATGGTTATTGCCAATGTTTTTGTTTTTTCTCGTCGCACCGCAGATTCCAGGGCGAGCTGAAATAGCAAACGATGTTGAAAAGCCTCACCCAGAAAAAACTTTGTATTACCCCAAAGTCGAATCTTGCGACAAACCTGCTACCTGGGGTCCGGCAGTGTCGTTGCATCACAAAGACCCGCACGCCTTTTATTATTTTGATGAAGCGAGCAAAACTTGGCGGATTAAGCGACCAAGACCTTTCGGTAATGTCACTTATGGAACCTGGTGGTACTAATTAAAAAGACTGTTGAAAGCGGAAAAACCCTTCACTTAGTGAAGGGTTTTTTTCACGTAAATATTCTAATATGCTAGAGCTGACTGTTTGGAGTTGTTGCCATTCCGCTATTCATCAGTCGGGTTACAGAAATATTCAATCCGTTGATCTCTTTCTCAAGGCTGTCGCCATCGGGCTTTGAAATCATGCCTTTGCCATTGGTGTAGAAAGTGGCTTCTTTATCAACCAGAATTTTTTGTTGATTGCGAAGGTCGGTGGCTTGTTCGGAAGTAAGCCAGCCTTTGCTTTCACCTTGTTCGATTTGTTCCATTATTCTGGCTAAACGCTTGAGATAATTGGACTGTCTAGGAGCCGATTGTTGCACTGTTGTGGTTACAACTTGAGCTGGTTGAACAACTTGAGTTGATTGGGTAGTTTGCATTATCTGAGCAGGTTGCTGAACGCTTGTCGATTCTACTGTTGTGATTGTGTCAGCAAATACGGCTGGTGCCATGGCTACAGAAATAGCAGCCAAAGACAATCTTGTTAATATTTTTAAGTGCATGGTTACGCTCCTTGTAAGTTATCTACGATCTTTGACCCGTTAAAAATGTTCCGCTCAGTCTCTAGCATTGCTGGAGTTGGCACCGGAATGTAATTGACATTGCGTTGAAAAATAACACAAGGCCAAAAAAATGCATCTTCGAAGGTTCCCGATACTTGCCAGCCTTCATCAGTTCTTCTTTGAATTAAATCTGATAGGGTGCTGACCTGATTGCTGAAAAAACCACCTTTAGCATGCTCGACTAAATATTCGTAGTGCACGTTGGGATCTTTAGCGACCATAATTAAAGTTGGATCGATGCCACCATGCATTACACAGGCAAGTTCCAGATTGTCTTTCATCTGGTGAACCAAAAGTTCGTATACAAGAGTATCTTCAAGATTTGCAAATAAGTCCGCACCGACTTTTATTGCTCTTACATCTGTGCATGCACGCTCGATTTTTTTCATCACTACAATTGGAGGCGAAAATAATTTGTCCAGGACGCAGGCTGGAACCCATTGTGTGTTTAGATACTGAATAAATTTGTCATTTACTGCCTGCTCGTCGCTTTGACCCTTTTCGGGATGAATTTCTTCGACAATATATTGAGGAACGTGCCCGATTCTCCCGGTTTTGTGGAAAATCAGATTGGGCATGTGAACCTCGTCGCCGCAGATATCTATAATTTCCCATCCAGCCAGGGCTAGGTGATTCAAAATGCGTCTTAGAGCCTCCGCATCGCTTTCATCTTGACGAGGTGAAAAATGCTCTACTCTGTGTTCCATGAGGACAAAATTAGATTCATTATCAGCGTTCATGACAGGCACCGGAATTTTTTCAAAAATAGTCAATTATTTAGTTGTTTTGGCTAAAATTAGAGACGCGTTTTAAATGATTAGGAGGCGTCTTGGGTCGATATTCGCTAATTTTTGCCTTTGCTTGGGTTTTAATATGCACTGCGTGCAATTCAGCTATAGCACAAGTCAAGGTCGATCCTAAGTCGCCAATAAAAAAATATGTGGATAAATACCTGGCAACTCCAGTGAAGAAAGGCGTGCCCGAACCTAAAGCCAATAGAGCTGCTTCGCAGAAGTTGATCGATCATGGCTGGTTCATTTTTAAGAAAAAACTGGACTACGATGCTGCGTACAACGATTTTTTTCAGGCGATCAAAGCCGATCGCAAATACGCCCCGGGGTATTTTGGCGTGGCTTTTTTAAGCAGCAATAAAAATGAATTGAATGATGCCATTATTTTTTACCGTGAAGCACTAAAATACGAAAAGAAATTCGGGCCAATATACACTAATCTGGCGACAGCACTAAATCTTCAAAATCCGAATAATCCTGAAATCTCAAGTTTACTTGAGCAATCAATCAATAATTGTCCCAAGTTTACCGACGCTTATTTAATTTATGCCGACTTTCTTGCAGCAAAAGAGCAGTGGGTTAAAGCCGGTGAAATAGCTAATCGAGCAGTTAAGCAGGGTGCCAGAATACAACCTGAGTTTGTCAAAGAATTCAAACAGCATGGTATTACAATCAGTGAATAAAAAATTTCATCGCAATTCAATTGTTTGTACTCTTATAGTATCGAGTTTGGCTTCGAGCCTGTATCTTTCGCCTGTGTTTGCCGAGCAGACTTATGCTCAAAAAGGAGCCGAGCAGTTAAACAAGAAAAACTATACGCAAGCATTAGATTTATTCAGACGAGCAATTGAGCAAGATTCGAGTGACTCTGTCTCTGTTTATAACCGCGGAC
The DNA here is from genome assembly GCA_964519785.1 of uncultured Candidatus Obscuribacterales bacterium. Classification (GTDB taxonomy): domain Bacteria; phylum Cyanobacteriota; class Vampirovibrionia; order Obscuribacterales; family Obscuribacteraceae; genus Aved-18. The sequence goes on from CAZFKB010000001.1 coordinate 40,093, forward strand.
AGGCATATCGCAATCTTGGAAAATACAAAGAAGCTATTGCCGACTACACCAGATATCTCGAACTGGCTCCAGACGATCCTGAAAATTATTTGGTATACCATAATCGTGGTGTTTGTCACAACGCAGAAGGCGACTACAGCAGTGCAATTGCTGATTTTGATCAGGCGCTTTCTCAAAATTCGACTTACTCTCAAACTAATTTAGAGCGTGGCAACGCTTACTTAAGTAGGGCACAAAGCGGCGACAACGAGCGCGCGCTTAGCGATGCTAATATTTATATCTCTGCAAACGCAAATGAAGCCGAAGGCTATATTCTTCGCGGTAAAGCGTATTCGGCACTGGGAAAAACGCAAGACGCTTTGAATGATATGAATAAAGCTATTGCAATTGATCCGTCTGGACAAAACTATTGTGAGCGTGGACGGGTATTCCACGACAGTGGGCAGTACGATAAAGCAATTGGGGACTACGACAAAGTTCTCACTTTGATGCCTGAGGATGGCAATACTTATTACAATCGTGCTCTTTCAAATAAAGCGCGCGAACAGTATAAAGCTGCAATCGTAGATTTCGACAAGTCGCTGGTTTTAATTCCAAATGACTTTTGGGCTTTACTCGAAAGAGGAAGAAGCAAGGTGTTCGTTCCAGATTATCGTGGTGCGCTTGAAGATTTATCTAAAAGCATAGACATCGATCCAGACTACTGTGTTGCTCGCTACGAGCGGGCAGAGATAAATTTAAAACTAAAGCTGCCCGAAGCTGCATTGCAAGATTTGAATACTGCCATTTCTAAAGGCAAGGCAATTCCTCAGTGGTATGCGCTTAGAGCGCTTGCGCAGGCGCGTCTTGGTGACTTCAATAAAGCCGCTTTGGATTTGCAATCTGCTGATAGTCTTTATGAAATGTTGTCTGATGACGAAAAGCCATCTAACATTGAGTCGCAAGCATACGCAGGTCTAGCTGAGGTCCTTCTGGGCAAGTCTTCGGATGCATCTAAGCGTCTGGACAAAGCTTTAAACCTGGCTGGCACTAATATTCATAACGTTTCGAAAGCTATGCTGTTGTCAGCGCGCGCTCTGGCGAATGCACGTTTGAATAAAGGGTCTTTAGCTTCGGCTGACTCGAGTAACGCTAAAAGTTTGTCTAGCGAATGGGGAGACCTGGCATCATTTCTTGGCTCTGGTTCGATTACCACTACAGCTGCAAGTTCAAGCAGCCAATCTTCTCAATCTTCTCAATCTTCTGGCGAGACCAATCGTCCCATTCGTGATAAGTGGGCACTTGTAGTAGGAATTAGCGATTTCAAAGACGGAACTATTCCTAAACTTAAATATTCAGCAAAAGATGCCCGGGACTTTCGCGAGTTTTTAATCAAGAGGGCAAACTTCCAGCCGGACCATGTGCGACTTTTAGTCAATCGTGACGCGACACGTATGCGTATCATGACTGAGCTTGGTGACAAATTTTTACCACGTGTCGTTCAACCAGATGATTTAGTCGTGCTTTATTTTTCTTCGCACGGAAGTCCTTCCAATGCCGATTTTCGCGACAAAAATTATTTCATTGCATACGATTCTGAAAAGTCGAACTTGTTTGCAAGTGGAATTGAATTGCAAGAATTGATGAAAGTAATTAAGAACAGAGTAGAAACCAATCGAGTAATCGTAATCCTAGATGCATGTCATAGTGGCGCTGCTGATGCTAATGCCAAAGCTACCGAAGCTGTTGCAAATTTCGATGCCAGTGAATTAATTGGCGATGGACAGTTGGTAATTTGTTCAAGCGAAGCGGCTGAGCGGTCGTATGAATCAAAACGATATCAAAATGGTGTGTTTACTAAAGCCCTCATGGAGGGACTCTTTGCTAATGGTGCAAACACTAAATTGAAAGATGCTTTTGAAGTGCTGAAATATAAAGTCAATACAGAAGTGAAAGAGGACGACGGTCAGCGTCAAACTCCTGTTTTGAAAAGTCAGTGGAATGGCGATGACGTTTCACTTGCTTTACCTCCATCCAAACCGCGCCCACTTCCCGCAGCGGTCAAACAGCTTCTTGCGCCCGACAGCGTAACAGTGGCGCCTAAAAAATAACGCCATCCAGGCTTTCGTCGAGCTTTTCCAAATCCAGCAATTGGTGCCATGGAAGGGTCGATGTAGTGTTCACCAAGTTTAATTTTGTTTTGGTAGTAAGCTGGATTGCGGATTAGTTCCAAATCTCGTATGTCGCACCATTTGTAGTCCTTTCTGTGGATAGTTAGTTTGTCTAGTTTGCTTGCATCGTGACGCGTAGTCGAATCGTGACGAGCGGCGCAGTCAAATTCACAAGTCAAAAATAGACTCGTTGCAATGGTTGCGGCAATTGGAATTCCATATTTCAACGAGCAGCCTTCGGGCTCTACTTTGATAGGCGGATAGATTGTTTATATGCCCTGCTTAGTGAGTTAATAAAAGTGCCTTTTGAAAGCCTTGCCAAATAAGGGTTTCGAGAGGCGGAAATAATAACGCACTAAGCGACAAAGAGTGCATTACACTACCTCTTATGCATAAGATTTGGTTCTTTTAGGGACGGATCTAAAAAGATTTCCAGTAATGAGTGTGAGCTTTCAAATGATGTTGATGTTTGATCATATATTTCTTTCCCATTGACCTTGTGTCCAATCAATTTTGATAACCGTTTGGATTTATATTCGTCACTGTATTTTGGATCATCCAATGCAGAAAAACTAATGTCTTTTACACACTTACCTCCAAAGGTACTTTCAGAAGCTGAATAGTGTTTATCTGCAAACGACACTTGAGCGCAAGTCAAAAATAGACTCGTTGCAATGGTTGAAGCAATAAAAATTTGAAATTTCAAAGACTGTCATAAGGAGAAGGAGTGATTCAACCTTGCCATACATTGTGGCACCAGACAAGTTGCCATAATACATTTTCTTGCGCTACGGTTTGCTCAGTGAAGGTAGAATCGATTTAACGGATCCCGTGACACGTGACGCGTGAAGCGTGACACGTGACACGTGACGAGTGACATGGGACACAGGACACAGGACACAGGGACACAGGACGGGTGGCAAGGGACGAGTGACATGAGTGAGAGGCGAGTTTCGCGTGACTCGTACGACAGAATCCAATTTCGGTTTATTGATGATTCGCTTTTATGTTTTTAGTTGGCGCTAGTTACTGCGCTATTGACTGCGTTACCAGCCGAAGTAATGTTAGCGGCTTCGTTGGCACGAGGAGCACTATTCGTAGTGTCGAAGGTGACGCTTACAACTTCATGAGGAGCTGAGACTAAATCTTTGATACGAGAGTGAATGAAAGTAGCGCGTTCTTTGTCGCCGCGTTTTTCATAAATACGAGTAAGACTCAGCATTAAGGAGCAAACAGTTACACTATTACTTCCGTACAGTTTGTCTGCGATACATATAGCTTGAGTGAACAAAACTTCAGCACGGTCGAGATTGCCTTCGTCCAAAGCCTTTTCGGCGGACGATGTTGTGTCGAGCAATTTTTGACGTTCGAACATGCACTGAACCTGTATAAAGCACGTGACCGTCAAATTATCCTCAATTTGCGCAGGCGAGCGGGTGGAAAAAACGTAGTCAAATGGCAAAATTTAATATAGTCCAAGTTAATCTTTAAGCTCTTGCCAAGTTGCTTCAAAGCTTTTAATTCTCTAAAATACCGATCTACTTAGCTAAAAGAGATCGCATTAACAATTATGCAAAAAATAATCGTCGCTTCATTTGCAAGTTCTATTTTTAGTCTTGTCCTGAATGTACAACCTGGACTAACGCACGAAGGAACAGCTGGAGACCATCTAATGCTGGGACTGGGCGTTGGTGAGGCTGTGGGTCTTGTTGTGGGGCTTGTGGTAGGCGCTTTGTCGGTTCTTGCCTTGGCTAAATACAGGAATTCCAAGTCTGGAAAATGACATCCGACCATGACAAATTCATGAAGGGTGTCGGGCTCTATGAAGAAGCCAATCGGCGACGCGATAATCTTGAATTTGATTTTGCATTTAGCCTATACGAGCGTGCTCAAGAGCTTTTAGACAGCAAACTTGATACTACTGTTTTTTATGATATGGCTCTAGCAGCCAATTTAAGTGGTGATTTTGAAATTGCAGGTGTATTCTTTGAAAAAAGTCGTTCAAGTCTTGAGGAAATCAAAGTCCAAAATCCAAATGACTCGCGAATTCAAAATCTGCAACCATTGATTGATAGTCTGGCTCATCAAATGGAAATTCAGAAAATGGTAGACAACAGCGCAACCGACTATGCAGCTCAGGTGACGCACAGAATCTGGAGACAAGATAAGTATCCACTTACTATCTGGATTGCTAACAAGGCTAATCATGCAGATGGATTCGATAGTGGGATATGCGATTTGATTTACGACGCGTTCAAAAAATGGGTTGCAAGCTGTCACTGGTTTCAAATTGCAAGAGCAAACAGTTCGGACCAAAACATTGCAAAGATTGTAATCAAACAAGCCAGTCCTGGAGATCTTCCAAATGGTTCAGGTGGAAAGACCAATTTCACTCCGGAGAACGTTTCTATTTCCATTGACCTGGAGCGAGTTGACATTAGGCTTTATATTCCAAGCTCTGACCTGAGTTCGCTTAATTCACAGCAGAAAAAAACTTTTCAATCGCTCATAATGCATGAAGCAGGGCACGCTCTGGGAATTGATGGACATTCGCCATTTCCCGACGATTTGATGTGGTGGAAATCACCTCTACTCGAAATTTCTAGTCGGGATGTAGAAACGATGAAGGTCATCTATGGACAATAAGCAGGAGAATGTATGACTGGCAGTATGCTCATTATTGATGATGACCCGCGTATCAGAGAAATACTCGAAATGTCGCTTGAAGGCGAATGGATGACTATGACTGCAAGTACGGGCGAAGAGGCCTTGCGCGCGCTTGAAAATATGATACCAGATGTAATTTTGAGTGATCGTACACTTCCCGATATCGATGGAACCGAGTTAATACACAAGATCCGGGAAAATCCTAGTTTGAAAAGTGTACCTGTAATTCTGCTCACTGCACGTGTGCAAGCCCAAGAGTTGGAGGCATATTCGAAGCAAGATTTTGCGGGTGTTCTTTCAAAACCGTTTGATCCTATGACGTTGTCTGATGAAATTAGTCAGATACTTTCGGGTAAGTCTCCAGAGTAAATGAAACGCAAAGACAATGTCTCACGTTATCTAATTGCCGGATCTACACTGGCTTTTTTTGCCATCATCGTCGGGATGACATGGACGACGCAGGAGCATATGGCGTATCAACTAAATTTGAGGCACTGGGTTGTGCATACTCAGGAAGTTCTGGTGTCGATAGGCCGGCTCGAAAACTCGATTAAAGATGTTCAAATTTACGAGCAAATTTATGGATTAACCAGAGAGCCAGAGTATTACGATGCTTATAAAGAATCCCGTCAGAAGCTGATAGAGACGCTTACTACTTCAATAGATCTGATTGACGACAATCAGTCTCAGGTAGTACGTCTGGAAGATTTAAAAGACAAAGTCCAAAATCGGCTCAAGTTTTTGGACGAGCATATTGAGCAAATTCGCGCTGGGCGAGCCTATCTGGTAACTCAAGAAGATTTCAATCGTTTGGGACAAACTGGATTACGAATACGATCAGTGCTCAAAGGGATCGAGCAAGAAGAACTCGAGCTTTTCAAAAAGCGCACCGATGAGCTTGATGCCGCCACTCGTGAGTCATTTCTGCGCATGCAAATCATTTCTTTTGTAGCGTTTATTGTATTTTGCGTTGCTGTCTTGGCACTATATGCGGTGAATAGAAAACATTCACGACAGACGTTGAGTCGCGAAGTGGCTTATCAAATAGTTTCACTCCTTGCAAGCCGAACGTCATTAAATCAAGCTGTACCAGAGGCTTTTAAAATTATATGTGAGAATTTGGGCTGGCATACCGCAGGGCTTTGGCGTCCTACACCGGATGGTCAGAAATTGGAATGTCACAGTTTTTTCTCTAATCAGCCAGTGCCTAATTTTGCTAAAGCTACATCTGGTCAGGTTGAGCAATCGGACAAAACATTGCTTGGAAAAGTTTGGGCTACTGCCGAACCTGCCTGGATCGATTTTGATGTTCACAACGAAAGATTTCATCGCGAGAATGACGGAATAAAAGATGGTTTGAAAAGCGGATTTATGCTGCCTGTGTTTATTCAAGAAAAATTCATTGGAGTTTTCGAATTCTTTTCTAAAAATAAAATCAAAGAGGATGCTAACGAAGAATGGCTTCTCAAAGTTATTTGCAGCGATATGGCTCAAGAGTTCGAACGCAAAAGGGTGGAAGAGGGGTTGCAGGAAGCTTTGAGTGAACTTGCGCGCTTTCATCGTTTTCTTGATTCTGTGCTGCAAAACATGGGGTCGGGTGTAATTGTGGCCGACCGAATGGGAAACTTTCTGTTGTTCAATGAAGCTGCACAGCATATTTTGGGTTACAGGTTGGTTGGTGAAAAAGTCGATTGGACCAAAGCTGCTGGAGTGTTTGAAGAAGATACTGTTACTTTGCTAAAGGCAGAGCGTATGCCACTTGCACGCGCTATTTTGGGCGAATCGGTAGATAATTTCATCATCTTTTGCAAAAACGATAATATTCCAAATGGCGTTTGGATCAGTGTCAACGGTCGTCCAATCTTAAATGATAACGGCGAAATTTATGGCGGCGTGGTTGTTTTCGAAGACGTCACTTTGCGCAAAGAAGAAGAGCGTCGAACTCTTGAGCTTTACTCGATGGTATCTCACGAGCTGCGAACGCCGCTCACTTCTATTCGAGGGGCTCTTGGTCTGCTTGAAGGCGGAAAAGCCGGCGAGTTGAGCGATAGGGGCAAACGTCTAGTCACAATGGGGCGCAAAGAGTGCGACCGATTAGTACGCTTGATTAACGACATTCTGGATGTTCAAAAATTTGATGCCGGACGCTTACAACTTAAACCGGTTGAAATACAGCCGTTATCGCTAGTTGAGCGCGCGACTGAAAATTTGCGAGCATTGGCGGATGAAAAACATGTCGATTTGCAGGTGATTTCCAGAATAGATGCAGGAAAGAAAATTACCGCGGATAAAGACCGTTTTCTACAGATTGTGACCAATTTGATTTCAAATGCAATTAAGTTTGCCCCCCAAAATACAAAGATCAAAATCACTTGCAATGACGATATGGAGTTGAATCAAATACTCGTCACTGTGCAGGATGAAGGACCTGGAATAAGCCCTGAGAATCAAGCCAAACTGTTCAGATCTTTCGAGCAGGTCGGACCTCAGGCAAACACCCCACAGGAAGGGACCGGGCTGGGACTGGCTATTTCTAAAGCGCTTGTTCAATTGCACGAAGGTAAGATTGGAGTCGATAGTAAAGAAGGCGAAGGCGCAACTTTCTGGTTTACGATTCCCTATCGTGACAGTAAGTCTTTTAACCAGGCTTAGTTTGCCAGTGCCACACCAATCTTGTTGCTTCGAGCATTTATCATGCTTCTGTAAGATGCTTGAATTAAAACTTCGGCAGTGTCAGTACTATTTTTGTTTTGGGCAACACCAGCGCTGAATGATGTTTTAAATTCGCCATCAGGGCCGCCAAAACCAATTTGTGAATAGCCTTCTTGAGCAATTCGAAGTGCGCTTGAAACAGTTTCAGCATCAATTCCGGCTAGTGCGATGATGCAACCCTGGTCGCTATATCTGCAAATTAGATCTTCGCCTCGCAAGCCAAGGCTTATTAGCCGAGCCAATTGAAGGGAAGCGTGTTTGGCTGCTTGCATACCATGCATTAGACTCAATTCGTCAAAATTATCGACGCCAATTGAAGCCACGCATACAATTCTTTCTTTGTTTTTTTCGAACATCGAAGTGTATTGATGCATAAATGCTTCCATCGATAAAAGTCCGGAAACTGGTTCTATTCCGTATGCCTTTTGGCGGCGAGCGGAGCTTTTGATATGAGTGGAAACTCGTGTAATTAGTTCCTCGGCTACTATTGGTTTTGTCAGAAAATCAGTGGCTCCGGCTGCAAATGCTGCGGCTCGCGCATCTGCACTGGTTTGCGAAGTGACAAACAAAATTGGAATATCAATCCATTCGGGATTTTCGCGAATCATGCGACAAACCTCGTACCCGGTCATGATTGGCATTATGACGTCCATCAAAATTAAATCAGGACGAAACTCTGCCACCATATCCGGTACTGTTATAGGACTGTTGGCCGTTTGGGTAAACATTCGCTCTGTTTGCAGGACCCCTGAGACGAAGCGGGTCAGCACATCGTCGTCATCGACTACCAGAATGCGTGGTTGATTTTCAAAGCCAATAGACAAGAGTTCAAAAACTGCGTCTTGCAAAACAGTTCCAAGCACGGGGCGATTAATCACTACAGAAGCGCCACAAAGTATTCTCGCTTCATTAGCCATAGATTCTCCCTCCGGCATTATGAATGCAAGTGGCAAGCGCACATTTTTAGCATGATTTCTGATTTCACGGGCCCAAGCCCAAGGCTCTTTCTCTGATTTGGATAAATCGATTACTGCCGCATCGATTCTTGCGTTTAAATAGCCAGGATTTTGAGAGATCAAGACATTTGCCATTGACTCAATATCTGGTGCTTGCATCAATGTTTGCACTTCAGGAGCACTACTCACTAATAGTACGTTTGCTATCGCACCGCTAGTAATTTCTTGCGAGGCATTGTGAGTAAGCAGTGCAGACTGCACTGCACTTGTTCCATCGGCTAATTTGCGAATGACCTCTGACCAGATAACTTCTTGATCGGTCGATTTGTCTGGGTCTAAGTTGCGCATCAGGTCTTCAAGCTTTCCTGCGCATTTGCCTATTTCGGTCAGGTTTAATGAGCCTGCAGTTCCTCGTATCGTGTGGGCGATACGCATGGCTTCGCTCAGCGACTGCATGTTATCTGTATTGTTATTGAATTCATTTATTAGGCGGACCAGATCTTTCCAAATTTCGTCGAGCTCGTTTAGATATTCGGCAGTAGCTTCTTTGAGTAAATTGGCAAGGTCGTCTTTAGATTGGGCAAAAGTCGTTTTCTGTCCTTGAAGGCTTTGACGCTTTTGTTGCATGGTGTTCCAGGGAATTTCTTCTTGATGATCTACTTTCTGGTAATCGGGCAAGAGGTCTTCTATTTGCTGAACGAAAGTTGCTGGAATAATAGGTTTTTGCAAAATTAGCGAAACGCCAAGAACATTTCGCAATTTGTTGAATAGTGCAACATCGGCTCTTTGTCCTGAGCAAAAAACTATAGGTATATTGCCACCGGCTTCGCGTAGGTTGGTTATCCAGGACATTCCGTCGGTTTTAGGAAGTCTGTAATCGACAATAGCAAGAGCTGCTTCTTTGGTGGATAAAATTCGGTTGGCTTCTTCAGGATTGGCTGCTTCGATTGTGCGATAGCCCTTGCGTTTCAATAAATTTGAAACAAGGTTACGGAAATAACTATCGTCATCAAGGACTAAAATCGCCTTGGATTGGTGATTATTCACAATGTCTCCTAAGTTCGTTCACTTCCTACCAGTCCTCGTCGCTTGGCAGCCATTCCAAAATTTCGGGTGGGCGCTTAATCTCCTCAATTATTTCGTATAGCTTGGAAGCTTCTGAAGCTTGAGGAGTTTTAAGCGGAATATCAAGTACCTTTACAGTCAATGCGCGTGAGCCCAATTCTATGTGGATTACTGAATCTTTTTCCACTTCGGCGCTCGATTTAGCAATGCGGTCGTTTATCAAAACTCTTCCCTGGTCGCAGGCCATTTTCGCCACAGTTCTACGTTTGATTAACCGAGAAATTTTTAGCCATTTATCCAGGCGCATAGTCCACCTAACAATTAAAGATAAGTTTGCATAATCTTCGCATATAACCAAAGGCCGTTACGAAACGATCACTTTCGTGTATTCTAGAGATGTTATGTCACTTGGATTCCCAAAAATAGCCTTACGAACGCTAATTTTATTAGCTGTTTCAACGGTGGCGATCACTTGTACTTCGTGCTCGCATAAGGCTGAAGACCCTCATGCCGACGCTAAAGCGCCAGAAAACGCAGTGCGCATTGTCAAGGTTACTGAAGAGCTGGCTAAGAGTTTTGGACTGCAGACAGATGTCGTTAAAACGAGAGATGTGACAATCCCGTTGCTGCTTACGGGTCGAATTGAACCCGATCTGCAAAAAGAAGTAGATGTCGGCACACGTGTAGCTGGGCGTATTACCAAAATCTTTGTAGACCCCGGTACCAATGTCAAAAAAGGTCAGATATTGGCGCTGATTGACAGCAGAGAAATCACTGAAATTCAGACCGACTTAATTGAAGCTGAAGCCAAATTGCGCATCGCTGAAATTGCTGAAGAACGCGAGCGTCAGGTCTATGAAGAACAGCTCAAGCGTCCAACTACCCTTATAGAAGCACGTGCTGTTCACAATGAGCAGAAAGTTCAACTAGAACTTGCCGAAACCGAATTTGCTCGTATGCAAGGACTAATCAAAGACAAAATTATTGCAACCAAAGATTTTCTGGCCTCAAAGGCTGCGCTTGCGACAGCTAAGGTTAACTACGAAAAAGCAAAGGCGACTTTAGAGCGCGAAGAAAAATTATATAAGAACAGAGCAATGCTCAAGCGCGAATACCATATTGCTCAAGCTGAAGCCGACCGTGCTCGTAACGCGGTTCTTTCTTTCAAGCAAAGATTGATGTTTTTGGGTTGCGACAAACCAATGATTGAAAGAGTAGTGAAAACCAAAGAAATTGATGGCACTATTGAAATGACAAGCCCAATACATGGGGTTGTGAACTATCACGATATAGCTGTGGGCGAACTTGTTAGACCTGAGATCGCGCTCTTTTCAGTCTCAGATACGTCTACTGTTTTGCTTCAGGTTGACCTTCCCGAAGCTGATTTGCGTTCTGTCAAGCGTGGTCAGGTGGTGCAAATTAGAGTGCCAAGCTACCCGAACAAACTATTTACCGGCACGATCAATTACATAGGTGTTAAAGTCAATCAGACTACCCGTACAGTTCCAATTAAGGCCCGGCTGGATAACAAAGATGGCATATTGCGAAATAACATGTTCGCCGACATCCAACTTGAGGGCGAGCAACAAACTGTTCTTTCTTGTCCTAAAGATTCGTTGCAAGAACACGGCGATGAAAAGGTCGTATTTGTTAAACATAAAGACGGATTCGAGGAAAGACGAGTTCGTGTAGGCTTTCAAGGTGAGAAATATGTGCAGGTTCTTCAAGGTCTGCAAGAGGGCGACATAGTGGCTACTCAAGGTAGTCTCATGCTCAAAACAGAGATAAGCTACCAAAACTAAACAATATAGATGATCGAAAAGCTTATTCAATTTGCCATGAACAATCGTCTGATGACGGCTGCGTTCACGGTAGCTCTGGCAATTCTTGGCGCCTGGTGCATGTTGAACATTGCTGTCGACTCTTTTCCCGACGTAAGTAATGTCCAGGTGCAAATAATCACCGAGCCGCAGAGTATGGCTCCTGAAGAAGTGGAAAAGCTCATAACCTTTCCAATTGAAATCAGTATGAATGGATTGCCCAGCATTACCAAAGTGCGAAGCAATTCTATTTTTGGTTTTTCTGTTGTCACAGTAATATTTGAAGATAGCGTTGATGTTTACTGGGCAAGGAATCTGGTAGCACAGAGGTTGTCGCAAGTGGCGTTGCCTGAATGGGCTCCAAAGCCAGGATTAGGCCCAGTCATATCCAGTTTTAGCAACGTATACAACTATTATTTGAAAAGCGATTATTTCGACTTGACCGAGTTGCGCACAATCCAAGACTGGGTTGTGGCGCGCAAACTTATTACAGTCAATGGTGTTGGAAACGTCACAAGCTATGGTGGCTACGTAAAACAATATCAAGTAATGGCATCGCCGCAATTGCTCAAAGGCTATGGCATCAAATTGTCTGAAGTGCAGCAAGCGCTTGCTTTGAACAATATAAACGCAGGTGGCAACTTTATCGAACAAGGTGGCGAAGAAGTAATTATTCGTGGACTTGGTCTTATTGAAAATGTCGACGATGTAAAAAATATTGTTTTGAAAGAAGAAAACGGTGTGCCCGTAACGATTGCTCAAGTGGCAAAAGTACAAATTGGACCCGCGTTTCGAAGAGGTTCAAGCTCTATCAACGGCGAGGGCGAGGTTGTTTCGGGAATGGTATTGACTCGAAAAGGAGTTAATACCAAAGAAGTTGTAGAGAAGGTTCGAGAGCGGATCAAGGAAATTCAAGAAGAGCTGCCTGAAGGTGTCGAGCTTGTTCCTTATTACGACCAAACCGAACTTGTTGATAAGACACTTGCTACAGTCGAAGAGATTCTGCTCTTTTGCGGTGGGCTTGTAATCATAGTTTTGTTTGCAGTGCTTCTGCATATTCCAAGCGCGCTTATAGTTTGCGTCATTATTCCGCTTTCACTTTTATTCAGTTTTATGCTGATGAAATTCACTGGGCTATCTGCCAATCTAATGACTCTTGGCGCAGTCGATTTCGGGGTTATAGTCGATGCTGGCGTCGTGATGGTGGAAAACATATTCCGCCATATGTCTCATGCTGGCAATCTCGATAAAAATCCAAGGAAGCGGCTTGAAGTTATTTTGAAAGCGGCTGAAGAAGTTGGGCGACCAATCGTATTTGCAATCGCAATTATCATTTCGGTCTATCTGCCTTTGTTCACACTCGAAGGTGTCGAAGGCAAAATGTTCCATCCACTTGCACTTACTTTTGTCTACGCACTTGCAGGAGCGCTTTTGTGTTCGCTTACAATTATTCCAGTGCTGTGTTTCTGGTTTATGCGTGGCAACATAGTCGAGAAGCATAGTCCCATTGTCGAATACTCAAGTAAATTCGTCATGCCAGCGCTTCATTTTTCGCTCAAAAAACCTGGTGTTCCAATTGCAATTTGTCTTGCAAGTTTCGTAGGAGCGGCATGCTTAATGCCTTTTCTAGGATCAGAATTCATTCCATCTATAGACGAAGGGCCAATTTTGTTGCGTGCCAATTTGCCGCCAAGTGTGTCGCACACCGAGGCAAGTCGGATGTTTGATGTGATTGAAGAATCGGTAAAGAGTTTTCCAGAAGTCGATGTGGTTATCTCGCGTATCGGTCGCTCTGGTATGGGTGGTGACCTTGCTGGTGTTAACCACGCAGACATAACTATTCAACTCAAACCGAAAAACGAGTGGAAAACTACAAAAGACAAGCAAAAACTAATTACTTTGATGTCTGAAAAGCTAGAAAAAATACCCGGTCCTCTTTTGAGCTTTTCACAACCCATCGCAGACATGATCGATGACCTCATCGCTGGTATCAGAGCTGAGTTAGGGATCAAAATATTTGGAGACAATCTTGCTAAGTGCGATGAAATTGCAGCGTCCATCGAGGCTGAAATAAATAAAGTACCAGGTGCGGCTGACGTTCAGCGCGAATTGATATTGGGACTGCCACTTCTTTCGGTAAAACTCAATCGTCCTGAAATTGCTCGTTACGGTCTAAACGTAAATGAAGTGCAAAGCATTATTCAGACTGCAATGGCTGGTCGAATCGTTTCTGAAGTAATTGAAGATACAAGACGCTTTGGACTTCTATTACGTTATCCGCTTCAGTATCGCGACACTATCGAAGATATTTACGAAATACCGGTTGATACTCCTTCTGGCGCTGTAATTCCAATGAAGCGCCTGGCGAAAATCTATAAAGAACGTGGCACCGTGCAAGTCAACCGCGAAGACGGTCAGCGCAGAACAGCTGTAATGGCTAATGTGCGTGGTCGCGACCTTGGTAGTTTTGTACAAGAGTGTCAGGAGCGTGTGAAGAAAAACGTCAAAATTCCAAAAGGCTACAAAGTGGTCTGGGGTGGCCAGTTTGAAAACCAACAAAGAGCGATGGCAAGGCTTTCTCTGGTGGTGCCTGTAGTTCTTTTGATCATCTTTATTCTTTTGTTTGCTTCCTTTAATTCTCTTAAGAATGCTGGGCTCATTATGCTCAACGTGCCATTTGCGATGGTTGGCGGCGTTGTAGCGCTATTTATTTCGCATCAATCTTTGTCTGTGCCCGCCATTATTGGCTTTATAGCCCTTTTTGGGGTGGCTGTGCAGAATGGCGTGATCATGGTCAGTTATATAATGCAACTGGAACAAAACGGTTATCCAGTAGTACGTGCTGCCGTTGAAGGAGCCACGATTCGGCTTCGTCCGGTACTGATGACAGCTCTTGTGGCGATCATGGGATTACTTCCCAAAATCTTTTCCACAGGCACTGGAGCGGAAGTGCAAAGACCGCTTGCCACAGTAGTTCTTGGAGGACTGGTATCCGCTACCTTGCTCACTTTGATTGTTTTGCCGACCATTTATACCTTAATCAACAAAGACCCAGAAGACAAAGAATTCATTGAGGAAAAACCCCATGCAGAACCAAGCTAAAAGTCTGTTTTTATTAACTACAGCTTTAGCCACGAGCATTGCTCCAGCCTGGTCGGTGCCACTAAATATGGTTACTGCTGGAAATGATGTAGGACAGTCTATCGAGACTCGAATCGACACCGAAAAAATGGGATTGATTTTGTTGCGCAATGGACTTGTGAAAATGCAAGGTAAAAACATTACTGTTCATAGCGTTCCCGAATGGCTTTTCGATAGACACAAAGTTTTGTCTGGCAAAATGATATCGTCAAAATTTGCAGGAACTCAAATATCACCAAGCGCTGCTGGCCAGGCTTCGACAATTTCTGGACTGGTCTATTTCTTTGAAGGCGACTATCTTGCCCATTTAGATAAGACCAGAAGCAAAGATTCCATTACTCTTACTGACGGACGAGTTTTTACTGGCAAAGTAGCCAGCATCAACGATGCTAGTATTACATTTCAAACTTTGCCAGGCGGCAAAATTGCTGGTACGTCCCAAGACTTTCAATTTAACGAAATCAAATTGCTCGACTCACCGCGTGCTTATTTCTTTAGCATTCCTGTAAGCGACGTGAAATTGACCGATGGTGCATCAGGACTTTCTGCTGATGCTAAAGCAATTACTTTTGTACCGACAGGTGCATTTCGCAAAACTGGTTGGTTCAACAAAACAGCAAAAGCAGTCGAGCCAAAATCTACATTGCCTGGTACCGAAGGTGGACCAACCAAGGCGCAGATTGCCACTCTTGTTATGCTTGATATTATCAACGACATTTCGCCTGCGATCATTGCTCCTATTGTCGGAGCTTATGGCTCAAGCAGCGCAAACAAATACTTGCAACAATTCAACATTCAGCAAAATGCAAGCGGCGCGCCAGTATTTCCTTATGGTCGGGTTGGCGAATTGCTTGGACCCGTTCCTCAAAACTAATAAGTTTCGCTTTTCACTAATCGCTCTCGAGCAGCGGAATCCCGCATGCCATCTCAAGTTCGGTGAATGCATCTTGATACAATTGAATCGCTTGCAGATATAAGCTTCGAATTAGCACGTTGTTTTGTTGAGTTTGAAGTGTAGACGTAATGTCTGATTGACCAACTTCATAACTGCGTCTTGCGAGTCGAGCAACTTCAAATGAGTCGTGCAAAATATGTTCTTCGTAGTTTTGCAATTTTTGTCTGGCGGCAAGCAAATTGTTATAGGCTGAGCTAACCTCGCCTGTGATGATGTTTTTCTGCGATCCAACTTGATAATTCAATTGTCTGGCTAAGGCTTTGAATTTTGCCAGGTCGCCCTGACCAAAGTCAGTCAGGTTTGTCGGCATGTTGACGCCAAAATAATATGCAGACAAACGAGGTCCTGAGGGCAAGTTATACGTATTCGAGTTCCCTGTCCAGTACTGAACGTTGGGCACCATATTTCCATAAACTCGTTGCAAGTTTGCCTTGTTCACTAACAACTGCTGATCGAGACTTTTAAGCTCATATCTGAACTTGTTGGACAGAGCAATAAAGCTTTCTAGCGGACGTTCGGGACGAGAAAAATCTGGTAGGAGCGGATGTTTTGTTTGTACTGCATTTTTTGCTTCGCCCAAAAATGCAGGAAGTCTCGGCACCGTAATTGGTGCTTCGGGTTTTCTACCAAGAATAATATTCAGTTGTTGCTTGGCTCTGATCACGCGACGTTCTGCCACAAGACGCTCAACGTCGTACTGTGATTCAGCAAGACGAGCTTTGAGCAAATCGAGTTCAGGAACATCGCCTGCTTGGAAACGTTTTTCAGTTACTACACGCAGTGTGTGCGCAAGATCATACAAACTGGCTTGGGTTTCAAGTGTTTCCTGAGCAACTACAACTTCGGTATAGGTACGTCGAACTTCAGCGCGCAGTCTCCAGAGATCAGCCATCAAGTCCAATTTTTGCTGATCGACGAATTTTTTTGCCACAATCAAACGAAAGACGAGTTTCCAGGGCGGCTCTACAGTGATAATCGTTCCTGTTCTAAAAGTTTGTTCTGCAGCAATACCGCTATCTTTGTTGAACTGAGGACTTGCTTGCTCGGTAGCACGCATGAATTCGGATTTGGCGACAGGAAACAAGGCGCGAATAGCTGCTGCTCGTGGACTTTTGGCTAAAGCTTCGTCCAGTGATTGAAAAATCGAAATCCCTTCTCCTGTACGTGAAGGATCGGTGGGTTTGGTTTGTCCATCAGCGTCTACATCGTAGCGAATAGTCGCTGACACCGGTGCATTTGCTGGTCCGCCTGGCTCAGCGTCAGAAGCAAGAGGCATCGGAGGTACATCGGACTCAATATTGCGCGACCCAGATTTGGCTGGATCGTCGATTACCGATTGTGCTCCACCAGGAGCTTTGTAATTCAGTTCTGGTAAATTTTGTGCCGGATCGCCTGTCGCGCCTGCTGGTTTGGAAAGAGGAGTTGCGGCAGGGCTCATTTCTACTCTCGATGAGTTGGTCATTGGGGCCGATGGCGCGCCAGTAATCGGCGCCGGTCCTTGAGCGAAAGCATGTTGGCAAGTGCTACTTATAGAGACGAGGCTATAGGCAAGCGCAAGCCAGGTTCTGGGTTTATATTTTTTTGCCGACTGTTTTTGCAAATCCATGAGAAAAGAATCTCAGTTTCCATGCCAATCATAGGCTAATAATGAGGCTTGAGACCACTTTTATAGGGCGCTGTGCTAACAATTTGCTAATATGGCAGGATAGCGGGCAGGGATGGGCAAAAAACGCGGTTGTCATTATGTGTGAATGCAAAGAATCGCAAGCTGAGAGGAAAATGACTTGAACTGGGTGACATTGGGACTTTTGTCTGCTTTGTTTGCAAGTTTGGTTTCAATCTTCGGCAAGCTCGGCATGAAAACGGTGGATTCGCTCACTGCCACCACAATCAGGTCGCTTGTGATGAGTTTTGTACTACTTTTGGCTTTTGCAACTCAGGCATGGCACAGTAAAACTAATGGACTGTCTGCGTTCAACATAGACACATGGAAATTTGTTTTACTGTCTGGAATTGCTGGAGCCGCTTCGTGGCTTTGCTATTTCCAGGCGCTTAAAATAGCCGACGCTAGTAAAGTCGCGACTCTTGATAGGCTCAGTCTGTTCATTACTTTTATTCTGGCAATCATTTTCCTGGGAGAAAAATTGACCTGGAAGCTTGCATTAGGGGGTGCGCTACTTTTAGCAGGCACACTTTTAGTTTGTTTGTGAGATTAACATGTTGAATAGAAATTCGAAAATTGAGCAATTGATCTCGCCTCAGGGTGTCATCATATTTGGTGCAATCGGAATAATTGCAATTAGCGTGTCTCTCTACTTTTTTAATTTAGTATCTGTACAGAGTAAGTGGGTTGGCACTTACGCCAAAGTCACAGATGGAGCTGTTGTTCACTTTGGACGTCGAACTTATTACTACAGAGTACGATTGCAATATAAATATGCAGTTGAAGGAAAAGATTATCAGGGCGAATGCGAGTTGAGTCCGCAGAATTCGAGTTCGGTCGAAGAAGCCAATTCAATACTGGCGAAATACTTTCCCAATGGCAGAGCTTTGGAAATCTATTATGACCCCGCCAATCCAAAAGATTCGTTGGGAAATAAATCTGAGCCAAACACAAAAGGATGGCAATTCCTTATAGGTGGAATTTTGTCTTTTATTATTGCTTTTTTGATTAACTGGTTGATTGGCAAAAAACCGTAAGCGCTAAGCAAGATAACTGCAAAACTCTTCTTCGGGCAGCATCTTCTTTAATTTTCTCATCGCCAGATAAGAAATTTTGCCAACTTGATCGCGAGTCAAGCCTAGCTCGGTTGAAATTTCACGAAGGCTAAGCTCTTGAGGTGCACCGATGCCAAAACGCATGGTTATGACTCTTCGCTCGCGCTCAGATAATTTGTCAAGGAATTGATGCATTCTTTGTTTCAAGTATCTGGCTTCTAAATTTCCAATCAATTCTTGTGCAGACTCGTCTTCGATGGTATCACCAATGGTGAGCTTATCTTCGTCGTTCAAGGTCGCCGGTTGGTCTAGAGATAAGCACATTTTGGAGCTGGCTATCGCAGCCTTGACGCGCTCTGGGCGCTCATTGAGCTCGGCGGCGATTTGTTGCAAAGTCGGTTGTTTACCTAATTTTAAAGAAAGTTCTGAGCGAACTCGTCTGATTTTTGTCATCAATTCGTTCAGGTGTACAGGTAGTCTGACTACGCGTGACTTGTTTGAAATGGCGCGGTTTATAGCCTCCCGAATCCACCATGCAGCGTAAGTAGAAAATCTGTTTCCTCTGTTTGGGTCAAAATGATTTACTGCATTCATAAGTCCAATGCAGCCTTCCTGGAATAGATCGGCGTTTGGAAGACCCTGGTCGTAACGTCTTGCAAGAGCAGTGACCAGTTTTAAATTTGCCATGATCAGCGCGTTTGCAGCGGCTTTATCTCCAGCTTGCGCACGTCTGCCAAGATTTGCTTCTTCTTGAGCAGAAAGATTTTTCGTTCTAACCGGAGTCTGGACTGACATTTGATACGCGAACATAGAATGATGTCTCCTCAGTGGGTGCAAAAATCCAGACCAACCATGTCCGGTTGGCTCGGCAGATGAAATTGATTAGGCTAGTGATGTGACCCTAAAAGGTGTTAGGTCATGTATTCAATGTACTACTTCGCCGGATCTTCGCGCAAGAGCAGTGTAGTCTAAAGAGTGCAATTTAGATTAAATCTTCCAATCGGTCAGAGATAGCGCTATTTCGGCTTTTTGATGCCCGAAAAGCGTGTGCGGTCGGCGTCCGTGAATTTGCTACATCGCTTGTAAGTGTAGTCTGAAGAGGTAGCTTAAAAGGTGCAATCTTGCTACTTCAGAGGTCCTATCATTTTGGTCATGTACTTATAGGTTTTTGGAAAAGCGTTATCTATTCCTTCGGAACGATTTTTCTCTTGTGCTACATAATGCGCGAAAAGTTCTGCAAAACATTCAGACTGTCCGCCACCTTCACCTTGCAGATAGTATTCCCAGCGTCTTCTGCCCTCGCCTGGAATTTTGGTCGCGTCGCTTTGATAAACAGATTCGAAATCTTCTGAGGTTGAGGCGTTTCTAAAATGGTCGAAAGCATGTCCCATTTCGTGCAATATCGTTCCTGTAACTTGATGATTGCGCCCCATGGGGCTGTTCTTCCATGAAACGCGTTCTGGTATATAAATCACTTTGTTCGAATACATGCCGGGGCAGTTGTCGTAACCGCCTCCATGGGTATAGCCTCTTGGACGCTCTTGAACAAGGCTTCGATCGTCATCGACAATCGAGGGTACTATTTTTACTTTTAGGCCCCACGCGCTCATATCGTCACGAATCGATTTGGGAATTTGTGATAGCCCTTCCAGAACGTCCTTTCGAATGCCTTCGCTGTATGACGACTTACGCGAAATTTCTATTACTGGGGTCGTAATTTTTGAATAGTCTTTATCTTGTGTTTGAACTTTACCAATTACAGTTCCTGGTGCCAATCTCATTATCTTGCAAACATATTTCTTTCCTGCGCGTTCAATTTGCAGTACCGCATATGACTTTTCTGGACCAGAAAATCGTTTGGTCATTTCGTCAGTTGAAAGATTTGCAGCAGGAATTCCATCTAGAGAAAGAACTCGGTCTCCGGGCAAAAGTCGCGCTCTTGCTCCAGTTGAATTTTTGTCTATGGACTTGATTGTTTTGTTTGAATACAGATGAACTCCTATATCACCCACTTTTGCTTCAGCCTCTTTTGCGTTCTGCTCGGCAAAAGATTTGCCCACACAAAAGGAAGAAACTAAGGCAAGAAAGATAGCAGTTAGGGCGCGATTCTTCGTCATCTCATTAATAAGTATATTTGCCGGCGCGTTTTTGTACATAGGCATAACACCTGGGGAAGGCTTTGGCCTGGTCCATTCCGCGATGCGATGTTTCATTGCTAAAAGAACAGTGAAACAGTTCGGCGAACATCTCGGCTGGTCCGGCTGCGCCTTCTTGCAAATAAACCTGATAAATCAATCGTGTTTCATTTGTCAGACTTTTAGTATCTTCGCCATAGGCTTTTTTAAAATCTTCTGACGTTGAGCAATAATTTTGATCGTCAAAGGCGTGACCCATTTCGTGAATTGTAATGCCTTCTGCGCCTTGATTGAGTGCCATCGGCTGATTTCGCCAACCATTGCGCTCTCCAATAAAAATTGTCCTTCTTGTATCATCGTATCTTCCAGGGCAGTTGTCCCAGCCGCCACCATGCGTATAGCCGCTTGGTCTGCCACCGCGAAGTCCGGGGTCTGCGTCGATTAGCGACGACACTATTTGTATTTTGAGTCCGTTGTTTGCGAGCTTATCGCGAATAGGTTTTGGTATTTTGGACAAGCCTTTCAGTACGCTTTTTTCGATGTAGTCTGTATCTTTGCTTCGCTTGCCTATCAATACTGGAGGTGAAACTTTTTCTGGTTCTTTGCTATCGGTTTTTTGTTTGGGAATCTCAGTGAGTCCCGCATTCTCCAGTAGAGTTTTTTGACTGAGCGACCGAGTCAAAACGCATGCAAATTGCTTTCCGCTTCTTTCAATTCCAAGATAGACTTTAGTTCCTTCAGGACCGCTTACTCTGTCTGCGAGCTGTTCTTTGTCCATGAATTCGGTGCTGACACTATTGATTGTAATAATGCGATCGCCATCTTTTAATCCTGCTTTCTTGGCTGCAGTGCCTGGTAATACCTTATTGATTTTTCCGTTTGAATAAAAAGTAACGCCAATATAGCCTCGGCGTTCTTCCTTTTTCGCATCACTTTTTGCAAACGCAAAAGCAGACGTAAAAACAAAAGCGACTAATGTCAGACTAAAATTCTTTAGAAATTTTGCCCGTTTTTGCATTCACATGGTACCAATTGAAAGTGGCTGTATGACCGGAATCGTCTCCATCTGGGACAAGTTCGAAAACATGAATGACATGTTCTCCATTTTCGAGTCTGTCGTATTCAATATTGGCTGTACATCCGCGTTCTTTGCCCGCTATTTGAACGTTTGCCATGAATTTTTTAACTTCAGGTCGCGCTGCCACCATTTTTAAAGCCTGTGCTTTGCTTAGGGTGGCTGCCTTTTTCGCTTTGGCATAAACGGTGCTTCCATCAAGATTTACATTGAATGCAATTATCATCACCAATGCAAACATCAACTTTTTCATTTGTTTTTCACCTCATTCAATTGCACTGTCAAGCTTTCGAGATCAGCCTTGTCGAGGCTAGTAGTATAACTGTGCTTTTGATTGAAATAGTCGGGAGTTATTTCGACGGTCATTATAGCTTGCCATGACTTGTCTGCTTTTATCTGAATGTTCAAAAAGGGCTCTTCGCTTGCTAGAGTTGCTGTTCCATAAAGTCCACGACTGAGTTTTCTAATTTGATCGCCAAATGCTTCTAGTTGTGCTGCTGTGACAATCGGACCGCGCACGCGTACCATCGAATCTTCGGTTGTGCAAGACACAGTAATATTGAGCCAGTCGCCGTCATCTTCGTACTGCAAATCATGGATGTAGATTTTCAGGAACTGAAATTTTATCGACGATTTTATTAGCGCTTCTTCCTCAATCATCAGCAAATTATACTGTTACCAGTTTGAAAATGAAAACCATTAACTGATACCTGTTTCCACGATGATATTATGCTGGCATAAATTGTAATCTAAGGGTATTTATGACTGGTGGGTTATCGGTGTGAGTATTTTTCTTGAAAGCGGCAAATTAAGGCTTTTAGCTTGCTGCATTTGGCTCATGACTTCGTTTGCTGGAGCAGTCCTTGCGCATGAGGGCGATAACGAAGCTTTCCAGCATGACGGAAGCGACGGTGCTCCCCAAAGAGTTGAAGTTGACGAACAGGCAATTCGAGCGCTCGAAATTAAAGTCGAAGCAGTAAAAATGGGCATCGTTAAGAACTCGCTTCAGGCAACTGGAGAAGTCAAAGCGGCAGAAACTCAGTCTTTCGATGTTAACCCTTCTGTGTCTGGTGTGGTCAAACAGGTCTTTGCTAAACAGGGTGACGTGGTTAAAAGAGGCGAAACGCTTGCCACTGTGCATAGTATCGAAGTTGCAGACAATTTGACCAAGTTGATTAACGAAAAGACCCGAATAAATGGCGAAATAGCTAAAGTTAAAACTCAGTACGACAGTGATATCAAACTGCAACAGAATACCGTAGACCTGGCTAAAGTCACTTTCGACCGTGAGGAAGGCTTGCTCAAAGAAGGTATTTCAGCCTTGAAAAATTACCAGCAAGCTAAAAATGCGTATCAATCGGCGCAGGTCAAATTGCAGACTTTGCAACAGCGGTCTATGCAAGATGTGAAACTGCTTGAAAAAGAGCTTAGCGTAACAATTGCATCTGCAAAAGGGCAGCTGAAAATTATGGGCATAGCCGAGTCCACTGTGGATCGGGCGCTCAAATCGGGACAGGTTACAGCCGACCTGCCTATTTTAGCTCCGGTTAGTGGCACAATCACTACCCGTAATATCACACTGGGTGAGCGGGTTGATGCAGAGCATACTGTTTTTTCAATCGTAAACCTAGATCCTATCTGGGTTATGGTCGATGTGTACCAGGAGCAAATTCCAAGAGTTAAGCTCAACCAGCAAGTAACTATTACAACGCCATCTAAACAAGTTTTGCATGGAATAATTTCTTCAGTTGGATCTATCGTTGATGAAGATACCAAAACACTACATGTGCGAATAGTTGCTCAAAATCCTAAGGGAATTTTACGCCCAGGTATGTTCGTCGAAGCGCAGATTGCAACAGGTGACGGAGACAAGCAGGCGCTTGTTATACCTGAGTCTGCAATTTCTGCTTTTAAAGAAAAGCCGTATGTATTTGTGCGCCATGAAAACCATTTCGAGCCTAGATTTGTAAGCGTCGGAAACCATGCAAACGATCAAGTCGAAATTATAGATGGATTGAAATCGGGCGACATGGTTGTGACCTCTGGCGCTGCCCAATTAGCTGCTCAAGCACTATTAAAGCCCGATGCCGAAAAGGATCACGCTGATGAAGACAAAGCAAATCACGATGAACACCAGCACGAAGGATCCAAAACTAGCGGACCAGTGCAGATGCTCATGTTCTTTTTCGTGGGTTTTGTGACTGCTGTAATTACAGTGTTGATTTGGGTCGCTGCGATCAAGCGTGGCAAGAAATCAGGTTCTTCTGATGCTGAATAAAATTATTCGCTGGGCAATAAAAAATCCCTGGGTAGTTAATATACTCGCCCTGTGTTGGTTTGTTCTTGGTGTCCACTCAACCATGACAATGCCTGTCGATGTGTTTCCCGACTTTGCACCTATACAAGTAGTAGTTTTGACCGAAGCGCCTGGTTATGCACCGGAAGAAGTTGAAGCTCTGGTCACAAGACCCCTTGAATCTGGAATCAATGGAGTAGCAAATGTCAAAGTAGTGCGATCTATTTCGACTATTGGATTGTCCGTTATCACTGTCATTTTTCAAGATAACAGTAACGTTTTTACTGCTCGCCAGCTGGTAACTGAAAAACTGAGTTCCACTAGAGGAGAACTGCCAGACGGAGTTAAGGAGCCTGTTCTCGCTCCAATTACTACAGCGGCAGGAGATATTTTAAAAATTGGAATGTACTCGACTGGTGAGGGCGATGGTGGCACTACCATAATGGACCTGCGCTCACTTGTCGACTGGACAGTACGTTTGCGTTTGATGGCTATTGCTGGAGTCTCAAATGTAGTCACCATAGGCGGTGAGGTTAAGCAATACCAGGTTCAGGTAGATCCAGAAAAACTCAAGGAATACGATGTTACCCTCAAAGATGTTGTGGACGCAGCAAGAGGGAGCAATATCAATGCTGCTGGCGGAATCTTGCGCAATCAAGATAGTGAAAAACTCATCCGTGGATTGGGACGTGTAACTTCACCAGCTGAAATTGGTGCGACAGTAATTAAGAGTCGAAACGGACTTCCTGTTCTGCTGAATAATGTAGCCAAAGTCGAGCTTGGACCCCAGTTCAAATACGGCGATGCCATAGTAGACGGTCATCCTGGTGTCGTTATGACCGTCATGAAACAACCATGGGCTA
Organism: uncultured Candidatus Obscuribacterales bacterium; assembly: GCA_964519785.1. Lineage (GTDB taxonomy): Bacteria > Cyanobacteriota > Vampirovibrionia > Obscuribacterales > Obscuribacteraceae > Aved-18. The sequence continues at coordinate 64,646 of CAZFKB010000001.1, forward strand.
ATACTCTTGAGACTACCAGGTTAGTAGAAAAAGCACTGGATGACCTTAAATCAAGCTTTCCTGAAGATGTAAAAGTTGTCACCACATTTAGACAAGCAGACTTTATCGAAATTGCCGTCAAAAACGTTGGCGAAGCTGTGATCCTAGGCGGCGTGTTGGTGGTCATAATTCTGTTTGTCTTTTTGCAGAACTGGAGAGCAGCAATCATCTCGCTTGTTGCTATTCCGCTCTCATTGCTTTCAGCCATTATTGTGCTTAAATGGCAGGGCTATACCATTAACACAATGACACTTGGAGGGCTTGCAATCGCTATTGGCGAAGTGGTTGATGACGCCATAATAGACGTGGAAAATGTCTGCCACCGTCTGCGCGAAAACAAACTTTCAGCATCTCCTAAACCAGTATGGCGTGTGATTTATTCCGCCTCATCCGAGGTTCGCAACTCAGTTGTCTACGCAACTTTTATAGTAGCTCTGGTTTTTCTGCCAGTCTTGAGTTTAAGTGGACTAGAAGGAAAAATATTCAGCCCACTTGCAGACGCCTATCTAATTTCTTTACTGTCGTCACTCTTGGTGGCATTGACAGTTACTCCAGCGCTTAGTTATTTTCTTTTGCGCAATTTGAAATCAATTCCCAGCGGCGAAACCAATTTTGTTGTTTTTCTCAAAAAGATTTATAGCTCTGCTTTAGATATCAGCTTGAGATTTCCAAAGTCTATTCTAGCTGGATCAGGATTATTGCTTGCTTTGTCGATGTTGCCCCTGTTCGTTATGGGAACAACGTTTTTGCCTGAATTCGATGAAGACAATGTCATCGTAGTTGCTACCTCGATGCCGGGAACGAGTCTGACAACAACTACAAATATTGGCAAAGAGCTTACTTCGCACCTGGTCAAACAGCACAATGTACTTGCCGCAGACCAGAGAGCGGGGCGCGCGGAAGGTGGAGAAGATTATGGTGCAAGCAATTTTAGCGAATACGACATTCGTCTCAAGCCTGACAGTAAAAATAGAAAAGACATCCTCTATCACATCAGACACGAGTTTTCGCACATACCGGGGCTTATAAGCGACTCTGGTTCGTATTTGCAGCATCGTATGGACCATGCGTTGTCTGGCGTTAACGCTGCAATTGCTATAAAAATTTTCGGACCTGATCTCGACACCTTGCACGAGAAAGCAAAAGAGATTGAGACCACTATGAAAAGTGTGAAAGGCGCTGTTGATGTGCATGTGGAGCCGATAATACCTGTGCCGCAGGTGTCCATAAAAATAAACCGCACCGCTGCTGCGCGATACGGTGTTCGTGTAAAAGACCTGGCTGACTCTATTGAGGCTGCTTTCAAGGGTATGGCGGTTTCGCAAGTGCTCGAAGGGCAGAAAGCTTTTGACTTGTATGTGCTCTTTGCACCAGAGTTTAGAAATAACATGAGCATAATCACGTCAACTCTGGTTGATACTCCATCTGGTATCAAAGTTCCTATTGGTGCGCTTGCTGAAGTGAAAGAAGGCAACAGTCCAAACACTATTAGCCATGAAAATGTCATGCGCCGAGTCGTCGTTCAGGCAAACGTTTCTGGACGCGATTTGGGTGGTGTGATTGACGAGGCTCGCAGAAAAATCAAAAAGCAAGTCAAATTGCCGCAGTCTTATTATGTGGTTTATGGCGGTCAATTCGAGGCACAAGAACAAGCTCGCAATCAGCTTGGAGTTTTGTGCGGAACTGCGCTTCTGGGGATGCTTGTTTTGCTTACCATGGCATTTAAATCATGGCGTGGCGCGCTTCTTATCATGGCAAACTTGCCCCTTGCTCTTATTGGTGGCATCTGGGCAGTTCTTTTTTCTGGAGCGGTGCTAAGCGTGGGTTCAATGGTCGGATTCATCACATTGTTTGGAATCTCCACGCGTAATGGCATTATGCTCGTGAGTCATTTCGAAAACCTACAAAAGCATGAAAAAGACCTGGAGACTTTGATTCGCACGAGCGCCATGGATCGGCTCAGTCCTGTCCTTATGACTGCTCTCACTGCTGCACTTGGTGTATTACCGATTGCGGTCCTTGGTGGTGCGGGACGCGAGCTGGAGCAGCCTCTAGCGATTGTAATTCTAGGCGGCATGATTAGCTCAACTCTGCTTACACTTGTCGTGATTCCAGCTCTTTTGAAACTTTTTGGCTCAATGCTATACAATGCCTCTGAATCAAATGAAGAGGTTTAATTCCTATGCCCGCCTTAGCAGCGCTTGAGGGTCTCAAGCTCATTCCTGGAACCAAGGAAGGAATTTGTCGAGTTAGCTTTCAAGATCACTTAGTGAAATCGAATTTGACCTGGGATAGATATATTCGATTGAATGCGGCTGCTCGTGTTATCAACGATTTGAAAGAAGAAAGCGATACAGTGCTGGACATTGGCGGACTGGATGGCGCGCTTGCACTCTTTATGCCCTCTACAATTGTGGAAGTGATCGATCCCGCCACTACAGGCGGTGATTTTGCCACTATGAATATTGATGACGGAATATTCGATATAGTAGCAGCTATTGATGTTTTGGAACATGTGCATCCAGATGAGCGAGATGCTTTTCTTTCTAAACTTGCACGTGTAGCGCGCAAAATGATCATTCTAAATTATCCAAGTATTCAATCAAGTCAGGCGCAAGAAGCTGTGCTTGGCGTATGCGAGAACGAATTCATCCGTCAACACGTTGATTGGAAACTACCCGAAACAGGATGGGTCATGGGTTATTTGTCTGCTCTTGGATTTCGCTGTGAAGCTGCTGAATATGGCAATATAGCTTTGTGGGCAGGACAATTCATCGCCTCACAAATGGCAGATGCCAATGCCGCCGCGTTAAATAGATACCTGATCGAAAATCATCTGGACGAGCCATTCACTAAGCCACTTTATCGCCTAGTCGTGTGCGTTCGCGATTAACTTATCTTTCACCGGTTAATTCAAAGATTGCTTTGCATAAATTTAGGCAATCGGATTCAAAGTCTTTTCCTTGATTCGTATTGCAAAAGGCTATTTTTGATTTTTTTCCTTGTTTGCCTTCTATTTCATAGAAGTGAGCGCCAGTGTTTAAATAAGCAATAGGGATTTTTACGGACTCATTTTTATCCCAAAAGTGATTGGTTTCAATAAGTTCCATCGCCTGGGCAGTTTTCTGAGAAGAAAGTTCGCACTTCCATTTTTTGAACAAGTGAATAGGGGAAGAAGGGGATGCACCGTTCCAGGAATAAAAGTATGCGAAAGTCTTTCCTTTAGAATTTTTACATAAGGTTAGAACTTTGTAGTGATAGGTGCCGTAGAACCAGAAGCGATAAACCACAGGGGCATCGAATTCTTCTAACGGAGGTTCTCCTATCGTTTTGAGATGGCCTGGAAACGAGCTTTTTTGTCTTGTCCCGGCGACTTCAACAAGAGCATGGTTGGTGCGAGAAAATTCGGTACCATAACGATCATCGCAAGCAGGCAATAGAATCACTATAAGTAGGACTTGCAGTATTAGTTTCATAAATTCTTGTCTTTTGCATTTCCCTTTTTCCAGACAATATAAGCAAAGATGGCTGCAACCACTGCAAGTGCGATTCCAAATTCGTCGACAAAATAGGGTGTGTATTCGCGCGTTATTGTAAGTGGCGTGAATATGCCTTGAATGGCTACGTTATGGCTTATGTGTAAGATTGCGCATGGCCAGACGCTGTTCGATTTTAATCTTAGCCAGGTCAATATAAAACTAACGCTAACTACTAAAACTGCAAAACAGGCAAGGCCTAGCCAAACAGCCGAGCCGTTGTTGTAATCGGTCGTTAAAATTATGGCGGGTACATGCCATAGTCCCCAAGCACAACCGATAACGGTTGAGGTTTTGGCAAATGACATCGATTCGTTTAATTTTGGGACTAGAAAGCCGCGCCAGCCTAATTCTTCGCCGAATCCTCGATGCAAATTCATGACGAAATCTACGCTCATCATGTGGGCTCCCATTGCCAATGCGGCAAGGTCTGGGGAGAGTTGTGGATACGAGCGTAAAGCGGCAATAAAGTATTGCTGATTAGGAAATCCGCCAATCCCACTTGTCCAAATGAATGAATAGGCGACTAATCCATAAACCAATGGAAACGTATAACCTATGAGCCAATAAATGGGTTTGCCTGGAAGTAGCCCCAGCGTTTTCAAAAACTTTTTTCGAGCCTCAGCAAAGACTAAAGTCGTTAAGATTGCAGCAGCTCCCGGGCACCACATCAATAGCGAGGAATAGAGACCATCTCCAGCCTTGATAGAATGTGCCGAAATAATTGGAATATAGCAGGCTGCAGTTAATACAAGCAAAAGCGCTAGAAAAGTTAGAAGCTCTTTTTTGTTTTTCAAATCAACTCTTTGTGCACACCGTAAATATGACCGTCGAATTCGACGTCTTCTATACCAGGCATGTGCTGAAAATCTTCGATTAGTTTGACGAAAACCTCTTCCTGTCCGGCAGCCTGTACTCTCAGTTCGCCTTTCTGGTCGCCTTGAGCGTGTTTGACTGTCAAAGAAACTGTCTGAAGACCAGATTCTTTTAGCTTTTGAGCAACAGCCTTTACTCCATCGAGTCCATTGGATAATTCGATTTTCAAATTATTGATATGACGATCGGGGAAAAGCTTGAGTTCAAGCGGTTTCAGTAAGGACAAGATTATGCATAACACTACTGTGGCTGCAATGGAAGTAAAATACATTCCGGCTCCAGTCGACAATCCAACTCCGGCAACAGCCCAGACGCTGGCTGCTGTAGTTAAGTTTCGGACTTGATTCTTGCGGAAAATTATTATCCCCGCACCAAGAAAACCGATACCGCTAATGACTTGTGCAGCCATTCTTGTGGGATCAAAGCGAATGTCGTTTCCGCTCATCATACTAAAGCCACCATATGCCGAAACGATCATAATCAAAGCAGAAGCAGTGCAAACTACTGCGTGAGTGCGAAGTCCTGCGCCTCGGTTTTTGCGACCGCGTTCAGCCCCTATGAGACTTCCCAGCAAGGCTGCCGTCAGTAATCGTTTGACAATTTCCAGTTCGAGATTCATTTTTTAGATTTTGTACTATGCTTCTTGCCTTGTCAAAGGCAGTGTCCGTTTATAATATTTTGAATCATGCAAATACTGAAGCAGACAGCATTTTTAGCCGTTTCTATGACATTCTTACTAGTGTCTCAAAATGCTTTTGCACAAAGCGTTAGCGGGTATGAAGCTGGTGTTGCTTTTTATAAAAACCGCAACTACAGCGCCGCTATCAAATCTTTTGAAAGCGAAATAAAAAAAGGCGATGCAAAAGCTGAAGTGTACACTTATTTGGGGCATTCGTATTATGCCATGGGTGATCGTATACGCGCCTTGAAAAGCTATCAAGAGATAATGGCCAAGTTCAAGGGACAGCCCGCAGAGCAAAGTGCAAAAGAATTTATTAAGCGTTTAGATCCGCATGGGCGTTATTCGCAAACTAGAAGCTCGAGTGTGTTGCAGCGCATTGAAGTAATTGCTCCGACCGTTCCGGGACACCCACCCGTTGAGAGTTCCACTGTTTCTAGTGTTAGAAGTGCGCTTTTAAAGCTTCCCGCTTACGTTTTGAAAATCTTGGACAACAATGGAACGACCATCTATGTAGGTACTAATTCCACTGACAAGTTTCCAGAAGATTGGCGCGTTTCCAAGCCAGGTCTTGAAGCCATTACCCTTTCGCAGGAACCAGGGCGCACCATTGGTAGTGACATATACATATGGGAGCGACCTACCGAACCTGGTTCCAAAGAGTTGAGTGAAAAATTCCCAGATTATTATTTTGAACATGCGCTTTTAGGCGAAGTCGGACATGTTGTGGCGAAAGCGTTGAATGATATCGCTAGCGATCCGGGCTTCAAAGAAAAGTACGACCTTGAAGTGGGCTTGCTGTCTTCAACTGAAAAAAAACGGTACGATGTTTTTCTCCAAAAAGACAATAAGGGCGCTGAAGAGCTTGCTGCGGCATGTGTAGCAAGTGTTTTGAGAAATTCATCACAGCAGTCGTCTCATTTTTCAAAATGCGAAGATTGGGTGAAGCAACGAATGGAGGCTGCTCGCACTGGTCGAGTCAGCTTGTTGGTATCACTTGGACCTAATTCTAAGAAGGATTCCAAACAGCCAAAAAAAGACGATAAGACCCAGGGAATCAAGACCGCTACAGCGACTGGTGCTGCAATCACGGCTGATGCGAAACTGGAAAAGCTAAAAAAGGAAAAACCAGATGTAATTCCAGAACAGGATCACGTTCCATTCTGGATCGACGTTCACACAAGAATGAGAGTAAAAGGCTGGATTAACGGTCGACCAACCACAATGATGCTCGATACTGGCGCCTACAAAGTAGTTATCGGTTGGGAGACGCTGCAACAGTTGGGCATTAAAACGCCTGAAGGCAAGGCTACAGAAAGATCTAGCGGAGCTGGTGGTAGTTTTGAACACTGGGAAATGCCGATTGAAATTCAAATTGGCAAAATTAAACGTACAGTTAATGCCTCGGTCGTAAAAAACGAGCCCGAAATTCTTGTCGGACAGCCTTTTCTTGAAGGATTGTCATATCGAATTGATACTCGGGGGAGCTATATTCACTTCGTGAAAAAAGGCGGAAGTGCAAAACATGTAGGCACTTTCGATTCGATTGAGGTACCGTACCGAATGGCAAACGGTAACATGATGGTGCAGGCTAAAATCAATAACACGCCACTTGAAATGAATTTTGACACAGGGGCTCCTACGACTGTGCTTTCGATGCAAGACGCCTGGCGACTGGGACTCATGATGAAAGAGCCTCTTGATGTCGAAGCAATCGGTGGTGTGGGCGGTGCTGCACAAGAAGCCTATGTTTATCGGATTTCGGATATTCAGCTCGAATCCAAAAAAATGCTCGATTTCCGAGTCCATGTCATGAACATCGGACACTCTGTTCTTGGTCAGGACTTTTTTGGATCATCTCAATTTGTTGTGGACAGCGAGAAAAGAGTTATTCGTTTCACTCGCCGGTAACGTTAATGTTGCAAATCTGACGCTCGTGTATCATTCTCCCACCCGCATAAACTGGAGGTGGATGTCATGCCGCTAAATAACTTTGTCACACTTGGAAAATCGGGTCTGCGCGTAAGCCCGCTCTGTCTTGGGGCAATGACTTTCGGTATGGACTGGGGTTGGGGTTCCACTCCTGAAGAGTCGCACAAAATTCTGCAAAAATTTATCGACAAAGGCGGCAATTTTATCGATACCGCCAACTTTTATACTAAGGGACATTCTGAAGTCATAATCGGCGATTTTGTGACCAAAAAAGGTTTTCGTCGTGACCAGCTAGTGATTGCCACCAAATTTTTTGGCTCGTTGTATCAGGGCGATCCTCACGGCGGTGGTGCCAGTCGCAAAGCCATGTACAGCCAGTTAGACGAATCGCTTAGACGTCTGCAAACAGATTACATCGACTTGTATTGGATGCATTGTTGGGATAAAAACACGCCAATCGAAGAGACCATGAGCACTTTGAACGACCTCGTGCGGTCTGGCAAAGTGCGTTACATAGGTTTTTCAGATACGCCTGCATGGAAAGCCACTCAAGCTCAAATGCTTGCAGCACACTATGGATGGCCTAAAGTGGTGGCACTTCAGATAGAATATTCCTTGCTCGAGCGTACAGTGGAAGGTGACTTGATGCCGATGGCGCTCGAGATGGGCATGGGGGTGACTCCCTGGTCTCCGCTTAAATTTGGTGTGTTGACTGGCAAATTTACCCGTGAAAACAAAGGCAAAGTCGAGCCAGGACGAGGCGATTGGGTCAAAGAGAATTTGACAGAGAAAGCCTATGACGTAGTAGACGAGCTGGTAGCTGTCGCTAAAGAATTGAACACGACACCGCCCAAAGTGGCGCTTGCCTGGTTGCTCACTAAACCAGGTGTGGTATCACCAATTATTGGTGCGCGAACAATGGAACAGCTGGAAGACAATTGCGGAGCCACTGAAATTAAACTTTCAGACGATCAGATTAAGCGTCTAGATAAAGTCTCCGAACCAAAACTGAATTTCCCAGCAGATTTCTTGAAACGCTCGGGCACATTCGGCTCGGGTGGAACCACAATCAACGGCGAAACTTCAGACATAAATCCGTTAGCGCCAAAGTCCGATTCTGAGCGCTTTACCGGAAAAGCAACGGCTTCAGTGAGATAAAGCTAATTTTTTAACTATTTCTTTGCCCATGCCTTCGGCAGACTTCGGATTCTGTCCAGTGATCAGATTTCCATCTATAGTGACATGCGATTGCCATAAGGGTGACTTTTCGAATTTGCCACCATGTTCTGCCATTTTAGATTCGAGCATAAATGGCATGAATTTTGATTTCTGGACTGCGTCTTCTTCGGCATTTGTGAAACCAGTGACTTTTTTGCCTTTGATCAAAAAATCTCCATTAGATAGTTTGACATTCACAAGTCCAGCAGGACCGTGGCAAACTGCTGCAACTACGCCTTTCTTTTCGTAGATTTTTTGCACTAGTTTTTGGCTGTCTTTGTTATCTGCAAGATCAAACATGGGTCCGTGACCGCCTGGAAAGACAATGGCTTTGTAGTCTTCTGCTTTTACTTTCGACAGTGCCAAAGTGTTTTGAACTTGTTTCATTGCGTCCTTGTCCGCAAGAAATCTTTTGTTGGCGCCGTCTTCTGGTTTTTTACTCTCTTCGTCCAGCGGTGCGGCACCACCTTTTGGAGAGGCTATATCAATTTTGTATCCTGCATCTTTAATCGCATAGTAAGGGCTTGAGAGCTCTTCTAGATACCAACCAGTTTTCTTTCCTGAATTGCCTAGTTTGTCGTGACTGGTGAGTACGAACAATACGCGACCTTTGTCTTCGGCATGAACACTCGATGTTGCAACGCCTGCAGTAAGTGCAAGTGTCAGTGCCGCTAGAAGCGATTTCTTAAGCATGGTTTTCTCCTTTTGGGTTATGCGATACTTAGCATATTTTGTTAATGCTTATACAGACAAAACTAGTGCCATGATCACATAGCTCTTGTTCTTGAAATCAAACTCGTCCACTATACCCATGCCTAGCTTTTCATGCGCCTTTATAGAACGCGGATTTTCTTTCGAGACGAATACGACCGCAGCGTTGTACTGTGCGTAAAGCTCTTTGTACAAAGCCTGGTAAAGATTTTCCAGAACGCCTCGTCCGCGCAATGATTGGTCGATGCATACAGGTCCTGTGATAAGAACCTGCTGATTGGAAAGCTTTTTACCGCCAATATCAATTTTGCTGAATCGCTCAATCATTGCGGCGGGCAAAGGAAAAGGCAGGTTGAACATCGGTGTGGAAGAACACAAAAAAGCTTTTACATCTTCATTTTCGTCAAGCCCAACTATGACGCAGCCATCATTATCCATTGATTCGAATTGTTGTGCCGAGAAGGCGGCGGACAAGAATCCATCTCTTTTTTGATCGTCCGAAATATTACTTGCAAGATTCTGGTCTTGCAGTATAACTATGCCATCGAAGTCGGTGCCAGAAGCACGACGAAATAGCATTATTTGCCAGACTTGCCAATCATAACAGACACTGGAGCATGTGTTGCCAACCTATCTGTAACGCTTCCAAGAATAATGTGTTCAATTGGTGTGTGACCTTTTGCTCCCATCACGATTAGATCTGCATTGTTCTTTTTCGCAAAGTCGATGATGTTTTCTGCAGGTTCACCAGTTACCAACTCTGTCTTGACGTTGGTCAATCCAAGCTCTTTCATCTGCTTGAGAGCGTCGGCAATTACAACTTCTCCCTCCATAAGCAGATTTTTCTCTAGAGCGAAATTGACTTCGGGCACTACTGCCATCATTTGAGGTACTGTCACCACATGCAGTATTGTGACCTGAGCATTGCTTTCTTTCAGTTTGAGCATGGTAGCTACTTTGTTCATTGTCGCCACTGCATCTTTAGAGCCATCGAAAGCAAAAACAATGTGTTTGACGCCTTTCTTGCCAGGGCGCATCACAAGAGTTGTTCCGGGGTTTAATTTGGCTACTTTGCGCGAAGTCGAGCCGATAAAAAATTCTTCCACCATTCCATGCTTCAAAGGCAAAACGCAGGTGACATCGGCATTTATTTCTTTCGACATATCTGCAATTGATTGAGCTGGATTACCTGAAATAAACTTGATGGTCACGTTGGCGCCTTTTGCTGCAAGCGCGTTTTTGAAAGGCTCGAGTTTTTCTTTTGCTTTCTTTTCAATTTGATGTCCCCAGTCGTCTGCAAAATCGCCCATTGAATTGATGACGTTTTCGTAAGCGGGAGTAATGTTTTTCACAAACAAAAGGGTTATGTCTGCTTTGTCTAATGGAAAAGTCGCTGCCAGATCTTCGACGAAATCGGGTGGCAAATGCATTACATCAACTGAGAGCAAGAGTTTCATGGTCCTAACCTTTAGCTTGTGCTGTATGGGAAGCTTTTGGTTATTTTCTCACCTTGAAAATCTCAATTCCTTAGAATTTACAAGACGATAGCTTGACTACTCTTTGCTTTCTTCGTCTTTATTCTTATCTTTGTGCTTGGATTTGCCCTTTTCCTCACGCTTTTTGTCTTTATTTTTTCCGTTTTTCTTTTTGTCTTTTTCTTTGCGTTTCGCATCGACTTTATTTGATTCAAGCAGAGGAGCGATCACTCTATCGTTGCTGTCGTAAGGGAAAACACTGGCGCTTTGGGAGTCGTTATGTCCATCTTCTTGAGTTTCGTTTTTCTTGGGTAAACCAGCCTTGCGTCTGCCCAGCTCTTCTTCAATTTCTTTTGGGTCGATTCCGACTGCTTTTAACGGTCCCATGCATATTTCGCGCCACGGGGCACCAGCCATGGCTTGCCTTATAGTGACTTCGAAAACCTGTTGTTTGACCGATGAACCATAGACTCCAGATGGTACCTGCTCGGGTACCTTAACACGCGGACCCTTATTGCCTACGGAGCCACAAAAACGGCAAAGTTTAGCTTGAATCTTTATGCGCTCATCGCAAGAGGAACAGTTTCTGTAGTGGTCATTAGAAAGACCGTAATTGCAAAACCGGCACGCAATTGCATTCTGCTTAATTAGCTCAGCGCAGTTTGGGCACTCAATTGAATCGCCAAAATAATCCATGGGATTTTTATACCCAGCTAAACTCAGTTAATAATAAGTGCACTTCGATCCCTGCTTTCTGACTTCTTCGACCATTTTCATTTTTCAATCATAACCCAAACCTTTTATCGAGAATCGAAGTGTTGAATAGAGCTATTTGTCTTTTTTGTTAAACGCGTCACGTGTCATGTGTCACGCGTCACGTTTAACGCGTCACGTGTCACGGGATCCGTTAAATTATTTTTTGCGTTACAGCGTTGAGGCAGTTAACTGAACTTTTTAAAGAAAGCCATCGAATTCTGACTCGATCAAAGTATTTTCAAATTTAAGTGAAGCGGCATGCAGAGCCATGCGAGTAAAAGAATATGTTTTACGAAAATAGCGATTTACGTCGCCTTTGCCAAAACGTACGTCACCAACAATTGGATGAGAAAGATGTTTCAAATGGCGCCGTATCTGGTGCTGCTTTCCGGTTAGCGGATAACATTCGATAAGTGACCATCGATCATAATGTGCAAGAGGAATAAAGCGTGTTTGCGCTTCCACTCTGCCTTCGCGATTGCGTTGCCTGATTGGATGATCCAGGAAAATTTCTTCTTTCATTGGTCCGCGAACAAGTGCAAGATATTTTTTTTGTACCAGGCCCGATTGAAATAAAGATTGAATTTTGCGCGCACTGTCTGCATTCAAGGCGAAAAGAAGCACGCCGCTGGTTGCGCGATCCAGGCGATGTACAGCAAAAACTGGAGCGCCAATTATTTTGTCACGTACAATGTCTGCTACTGTGATCGGGTCTTTATCCCAGCCTCGATGAACTATTAATCCGGCGGGCTTGTCTATTGCGACGAAATTTTCATCGCGATAAAGTATTTTCAAATCCGGTTGCGAGTTCGCGTCGAGTTTAGTAGGCTCGGACCGGACGAGGTGTTGCAGGGATTTTTTGAGCATTTACTTTTGCTTTCTCTGGTTTGCGACCAAAAGATACTCCCATGCTTTCGTAGATTGCAACATCGTTCATGTCGACAAATCGCTGAACGATAGCGTCTTTGACGTCCATATAGTTGAGATTGCCACACTGGAAAGAAGCTACAGTCACGCCAAAGATTCCTTGCGAAATAAGCTCTACCGCGGCTGCTCCAGCTTCAAGACCAAAGTTTGCGTCATATGCCGAGGAAAATCCGCAACGCACCAGGTGACCAGGGCGAATGTCGCGCACTTCAGGAATTTCGTAAACACCTTCGACAAACTGTCCTGTGCGCTTCATGAATTCTTTGATTTCAGCGTCTTTCTTGATGCGGTCTTCGATTTGTTTGACCACGTATTTGCCAGCGCCCATTAGCTTTCTGTGACCAAATGAATCGGGCTCAGAGCTCATATCAACCAGCTCATTACCTGAAGCGTCACGTAGACCTTCGGCTACCACAACCATTACAGTGCCTGCTTTTACGTCTGATTTTTCGATTCGTGAAACAAATGCATCTTTGACGTGTTTGTACAAAACATCAAAATCTACAGGTACTTCAGGGATCAAAATGGCATCAGCATCGGCTGCCACACCGCCTCTAAAAGCGGTGTGACCTGCGTATCTACCAAAAACTTCAAGCACGATGATTCGATTATGTGTGCGCCCTGTTGTGCGCAAATCGCGCACTTCTTCCTGGATTCGATTAATAGTCGAATCGCCTCCCACGCTGTAAGGCATGAGGTCGAGGTCCATTGTTTTAGGTGCGTGGACGCATGGAATGCCGTTTTCGGACAAGTCTTTGACTACAGACCCGGTATCGTCTCCGCCTGAAATTACAAGAGCATCAATCTTGAATTTCTTGAGCCCGTCCTTGATTCGGTCATATTTTTTGTCATCTTTGATCTTGGAAATCTTGACTCTTGAGTTACCGGCTTCGCTTCCTGCGACAAATACAGGTATTTGCTCGATACGGTCGTGGGTAAGTTGGGTCAATTCTTTGAGGTCAATCAGGTTATAGAGCCCCGCATAGCCATTTGGAATAATCCAGGTCGAATAGCCTTTGCTCAATCCTGTGAGCGCCGCCCCTTTGATGACGCCATTTAGTCCGCCACAATCGCCGCCTGAAGTGATAATTCCTATGTTTTTCATTGTTGCTCCCAAAAAATGTCCTGGACTGAAAAATTGAACCATTAAACTAGTTATTACTGTTTAACGACTTTTTATGGGGCATTATCGCCCACAGGTGCCGAAGGTTCTTGAAAACTGTAAAGTGCCCAGCTGACCACTCTCCTAATTAATGTTATAAAGAGGTCTACTCTCTATTGTTTAGGGTTATCAGGCAGGATATTTATGCAAGAGCAAAAAGCAAAGGACATTCTGGCAGACGTTACGAGTGAAAACGTCGAGCCATACCGCGAATTCTGGCGTCAGGCGGTCGCTGTTCAAGGCTCGATTATGATGCACGTCCTTCCAAATGTCATTTTGTCTGGAGTGGTCGCAACAGTAATTTGCATTGGCGCTCATTACATGAAGACCCAGCATAATTTCCAAATTGGTTTTAACGTTTCTCTATACGAAGTCGTTGGCGGTGCGCTCGGTTTGTTGCTTGTTTTGCGAACCAATGCTGGCTACGATCGCTGGTGGGAGGGACGTAAACTCTGGGGTGGAATAGTGAACCAGAGCCGTAACTTGTGTATAAATGCTTTGTCTTATGGACCCAACGATTCTGAATGGCGTTCTAAATTTGTACGCTGGGTGGCTGTTTTTGGACATGTCTCTCGAATGAGACTGAGAGGCGAAACTGAATCTATTGAGGTTTCAAATCTTATCGGTGAGCAAGCTGCTCAAGAATTGTGTCAGGCTGAGCATATGCCAAGCTCTGTTTCGATGATGCTTGGTGGAATGCTCAAAGACGCTTGCGATAGTAAGCAAATGTCAGAGCTTGCGTTTTTGCAGGCAGAACAAGAGCGAGCCAAGCTCATTGACCACGTTGGCGCGTGTGAGCGTATTTTGCGTACACCACTGGCGATGGCATACTCGGTTAAAATCAGACAGTTCATCGCTTTGTTCATTCTTACTTTGCCATTTGCGTTGGTCAACAGTCTTGGCGCTTACTGGCAGGTTCCGCTGCTTACAATGATGGTTGCGTATCCACTTTTGTCGCTCGACCAATTAGGTGTCGAATTGCAAAATCCATTTTCCACCAAGAATTTGAGCCATTTGCCATTGACCGAAATAAGCAAGGCGATTGAAAAGAACGTACTTAATCTGCTTCGTGCCAAAACCGCTAAAGCAAATGATCTCGACTTTAAAGTTCGCGAACAAAAGCGTACAGAAGAATTGATTTCATTCTTGAGCAAATAAATACGGCAAATTTAGCGTGGCAACCAGTAAGGTGAAACAACGGTGCCGCGATTCAATTCTTCCTCAGCCTTATTTGTTATTGTCAGGGCGTCTTGATATCGAGTACGGCACTCGTTAACCAATTCTTGGAAGGGCTCCAAAAGAACTTGGCTGCCCTTTTGTATGCGAGCACGGCGTCGTTTGAAATCGTCAGGAGTTTCACCATAATTTGGGAAAACGGGCAGTGCCACTTCAATTTGTTTTTTTGCTTCTTCTAGTTGATCTTGGGACGCACGCATGTTCGATTCTGCTTCAGACAGGACCTGGCGTGCTCCACCAAAGAGATAACTGCCTTGTTGATAGCTGGACCAGCCCATGAAATTGGTCAGGCTGGGACCGTTTTGACTGTATTGATTAATGCGAGGTAGGCGGCGCTTTATACTTTCCAGTTCTTCTGGTTTTACAGAAATGTCGTCTTCTTGAGGGGAGGTTGGCTGATTTTGAGTTTGATTTGCCGTCTTTGGTTGAAGTTCGTTTGAACTGCCTTTGTAGTTGTATTTTTGGAGAAGTGCCTTTACCTGACCCGCATAAGTACTAGCTGGGTCAAGGTGAAAGCTCTGAGAAAATTGTGCTAGGGCGTCATTTCTTTTGCCCATTTGCAGTAATGCGAGTCCGTAAAGGTAATGTGACTTTGCATTGTCGGGATTCTGGTCCACAAGCTTTTTGAAATAGCCGGCAGCCGAGGTGTAATCTTTAGCCTGGTAGTAACGCATTCCGTAACTTTCATACACAGAAGTTGCGGCTAACACAGCCGTCTGGGCTGTGGCTGTCATGACACAGCCAATCGCTAGTTTGAAACAGTTTTTGGAAAGTTGAGTGTTCATCGCTATAGTTTAGGCCCAAAGAGCTGAAAACTAAACATTACACTTTTTTGTTTCATGTTCTATGCTATTAAAGGGTCTAGAAACTCTTGAGGGACAAGGTTCACCAAGCTTGAATTTAAGCAAATATCTTAGATTGGAAGATATTAGCGACCATGGTCTCCAGATTCCGGAGCAGGCGCTATACTGCGTTTTGCTGGTTTCTACAAAGAACAAGGATTGTTCAAGTCTGATTAAGCAATTACCCGTTGGGGTTCAGAATCAGCTTGTGTTCTCTTCTTTGACCGAACCTGATGCTACCATTTCGCGTCTTGAACATGAAAATTTTGACGCGGTTGTGATTTCGATCGACCCGCAAGCGGGTAAGGAACTTGGTCTTTTGACCACAATCAAAAAAATGGCTCCTGATTTGCCAGTAATTGTTTTGGCTGACTACAAACACCGCGAGCTAGCGAGTCAGGCCATCAAGAAAGGTGCGCACGATTTTTTGGTAGTTGATTCAACCACACCCCTTGAGTTGCTCAGGATGCGGGTGAGCTCAATAATCCAAAAGGAAAAAGCTGAAATTGACAAGCTAGGTTATGCTCGCCTGGAGAAATTCGTTTTGCGAAGCGTGGTCGAAAACTCGCCTTTGCTCTTTGTGCGCTTTGATCACTCGTTCAATATCATTGATTGCAATAAGTTTTTCGAACAAAAGCTCGGCGCCACTAGGCAAGAATTGCGAGGGCGCTCGATGTTCGAAGTTTTACAGCAAGTTGAGTTCGAAGAATTTCAACAGCTTGCAATGGGGCAACCACTGCTTTCTAAGCGCCTTACGCTTCGAGGCGAAAAAGATAACAGTTATGTCGATACCTTTTTCAATTTCTTTAGCTGGTCTTTTGCGCGCGCTAATAGTCAGGAAAGCGAAATCATTTTGCTTGGCGTAGATATTACCGGTTCGGTTAAATCGAAATATTTGCAGGAAGAGTTCGTTGCAGCTATTGCGCACGATTTGCGCAATCCGATTTTGGGGCACGAACAAGTTTTTTCAGCGA
Organism: uncultured Candidatus Obscuribacterales bacterium; assembly: GCA_964519785.1. Taxonomy (GTDB): domain Bacteria; phylum Cyanobacteriota; class Vampirovibrionia; order Obscuribacterales; family Obscuribacteraceae; genus Aved-18. The sequence goes on from CAZFKB010000001.1 coordinate 81,009, forward strand.
TTATTGACAAGAATATCAATCCTTATGGAGACATGACTGATTCTTTGCGAGCCATAAGATCTAGTAATCTCAAAGTGTTGCAGTTGCTAGATACTTTGCTCGATGTTTATAAGATGGATAGTTCGGAGCGAATACCCAGGGTTGAAGGTGCTTGTTTCAACGAGGCAGTGCATTCTCAAATAGGCGAAATGCAATTGGTGGCAGACACTGGTCAGCAAAAAATACATCTGAAACTTGATTCTAATCTTCCGAAAGCGGCTATTGATCAAGTGTCAGCCTTTAGAATCGTTTCCAACCTTTTATTCAACGCAGTTAAAAACTCGCCCAAAAAAGCTGAGATAACAGTGTCGACACGTGCGAACGAAGATTCAGTTATCTTGGAAATTAGCAATCCGCCTATAGCTGCGCAATCAATCGAACTTGCAAACATGTTTGAGCGTTTTGCTTTTGCTAACAGACAAGAAGGGCATAAACGCTCTACGTCTGGTCTTGGTCTGTATTTTTGCAAAAAGACTCTAGACAATTACAATGGCAGTATCACTTGTATTCAGGAAAGAGACCCTTCAGTTGTCACTTTTATTGTAAGCGTCCCCCTTTTGAAATAACAAAAGAAGTTGTGCCTTGAGGCTCGATTTTAGCGAAATCTGAAACTTTGAATTGAGGGCGACCGAATATTTTGACGTCTTCTAAAATACCCAAATATTCGGTGTTGTCGCCAATCAAGAAGACAAATTTTTCTGGAACTAAATAGCGACCGATACACTTTTGATCGCTTTTAGAATTCTCATTTTGATGCAGTGTTATCTTTATGACCTCGCCACCTTTTGAAGGCGTAGTTTGATTACTAATCACGTTTGGAGGCAATACGATTTTTGCTTCAGGCGCATAAATTTCTACCAGATCACCTGGCAGTCCAGCTACGCGTCTAAAATGAGCCGTTTCGCCTGTTTGTCCATTGATTCTAGCTAGCGCTAAAAGCATTTTTTGCCAACTGTTTTTTTCTTTTGGGTTCAAGAATTCAGGGTAAAACAGAACAATTTCACCTCTTTTAAAAGGTTGGTTCAGATAAGGGCTAAATTTCTCGACAAAGAGCAGGTCGTTTATTTTAAGAGTTGGAAGCATTGCAGACGAGGTTATTTCGCGTATCTCAAATGGCAGCGACGATATGATCGAAAGAATTAGATTGGCAGCAAAATTTAAAAAAATCATTCCTGCGATTGCAAAAATTGCTCTCATACCTGCACCTCTTTTTTTGCTTCCGATGCATTTTCTGTCATGTTCAAATAAAGGACTACAAGCGCAATGGTGAAGACCAGCTCTATTATGAATTGCAGGTGAAGAGGTGAAAAATATAGAGTGGTGCCTAATAAAAAGAGCGGGGCGATGAGACGCGAATATCCCAGCGTTAATCTGAAACTTGATTTTAGAGATTCAATTAGAGGTTTCTTTTTGTCTATCAATTCAAGACTGGCAACTGAAAATCTTATGCAAACAAACATACCAGGCAGGACCAAAGCAATGATACCGATACTGGTGGCAACAAGATAGGTAAAGAACAAAACAAAAAATATCGGAGCTAGTTTTAATTCTGAAAATAATTGACCAAAACTCACTTTCTGACCTCGACTTGCGCAGAGGATCATTTTCAAAAAACCAGACTCTAACCATGACCAGACAATCCAGTTAGTGAGAGTGGCAAGAGCGAGATTCAAATAAGTATAATTGACAGTGAGGGCAAAAATAAAACCACTAGCCAGTGTAGCCAGAAATGTGCGCAAAATTGCAGCGCTCAAAAGTTTGAACCAGTGTTTTTCTACAATAGAAAAAACGTCTTGGAACCAGCGTTTGAGCTTGATTTTCATTGATTGGAATTTGGGCTGGTACTAAGACTTGTGTGGTCGTGTATGACTTTCCATGCCGATTTTTCATTTTGGCGTGTTAAAACAAGACTGAAAACTCCTTCCATCTCTTTATTTTCTTTGCCGACTAAATGCCAGCGTCCAACACATAGTGCGTTGTTTCTACCAAGTTCTATTTCTTGCAAAATGGTGAAGTCCAGTTTTCCCATAGTGTCGCTATTTTTGCCATAGCGCTTTTCATAATGCTCTAAAAGCGCATCGTAGCCTTTGATAATTTTGCCTGCAGAGGTATACGAAATTTCGTTTGAATGCTTATATCCAGTCATAAAGGTCTTTAGGTCGCCCTTATTCCAAGCGTCTGCTTGCATATCGAGCAAGGATTTTATACTGTCCTTTTGTTTGCCTTTTGCAGAATTGTTCGACAAGAATGCATTCGACAAAAACGTTACAGTGACAATCGAAAGAAGTGAAAGCAGTTTTTTGTTCAAAGCATCCTCGATGAAAGCCAGGGGCGGGTCTAAAATATCATAGCCGACTTCGTAGAATCACCCATGACATTTGCTCAAATCGTATATAGAGTAAGAATACCCCCCTGTTTTTAAATGTTCTTTTCTATTTAATGAGTACATCTCAACCAAACCTAGAGCAGAATTTTCAACCAGAATTACATCTGGTGACAAATGACGATAAAGCGACGAGATTGGCGCTGTCTCAAGAATATTCAGCTTTACCTCCCACCACTCCTGAGCTTTCGCCTGAAGCAAGAGCAGTTGATCGCTCAAAAATGGAGCGTCTGGCTGACAATGTTTACCAGACTGTGTTCAGCTATGGTCCAACGCACGATTATGTTAATAGTGTCGAGAATTTGTTTCCACTTTCAAGCACTTCTAAAAACAAGCTTTGGGATTTGCTTTCAAATACTTCGGCAAGCGAATTGAGAGCGATGGCAGACATATTCAAGCAAAAATATGGTCGAGCACTCGATAATTCGGCTACTCCTAAAACTTTGCATGAAATGTTGCAAGCACGCTTGTCTCAAGATGATATGAAAAATTTCAGTCATTTGATGACACGCGAATCGGAAGTGCCTGTCAAAGAGCTTGTAGACGGCGCCACACTCAAAACTGAGTTGGGCAGAGATTTGAAAATAGGCGAAGTTAATCGTGGCATAAAATTGTCAGATGGTCGGACCATGGACCTTTTTATTCCTCGCAATGCCAGACAACCGATGCCTTTAATGGTTGTGTTAAACGGAGCTAGATTGGCAGGCGATCCGGATCCTGGTGCTGATGGCAAAGCGCCTGGGGTAATGGAGCGTGAAACTGGACTCAATATGGTTGCAAGCGATAAAGGCTTTGCAGTTGCTTATGTTTACGCCAAATCTCCAAACAACACTGGTAACACATCCTGGAACATGATTGGCGATACCAACAATCCATTTAAAAATGGTGCTCCAACCGATAGTTCTTATGACGATGTTCAGTATCTGGATAACGCAATCGCCCAGGCAAAGGCTTTGCTAAGAATCGACAATAATCGTGTTGGGCTTACTGGATTTTCAGATGGTGCGCGTGCACTGCAACAGTATGCTGCGATTCGTCCAGATCAGGTGTCGGCTGTGATGATCGGGGAAGGCTACGTTTTTAGCAATGACAGAAAGTTCCAAACTTCTAGTGGTCCTGCTGCACTGCCCGAAAATACCAATATTGCAGCAATGATTGTTCATGGCACAAATGACATGATGGTTCCTTACAATCAAGGACGAAAAATAGATGGAGTTATGCAAGGTCAGGGCTTTTATACCTGGGCTGCTCGTAATCTGCAAGGATTGAATATGCCTGGTGCAGATTATTCAACTCCCTGGGCACAGGCTAACAATTGGAGAATGTCCAACAGGTTGAGTGCGCTTCATTCAGTGACATCGACTGATCGCGAATTCAGCGAACGCTATGCTGATCCCAAAAAGATAAAGGCCCCTGTGGAAGAATATTTAGTGACAAATGGAAATCATGCGTGGAATGCCTGGCAGAATCAAACCGGTGGATTATGGTTCCTGCCTTATACTTCGCCCGATAGATCGTTTGATTTCAGCAGCAAATTTGGTCAGTTCTTGATTGAAAATTCCAAGAAAAGATAAATCTAGTTTTGCTTAAATCTGTTCGTTCCAGCCTTCTTCCATATACTTTTTCACGTCCAGGAAGAAGCGAGCTGCTTGTGCTCCGTCCATTACGCGATGGTCGAAATTAAGTGAAACAGTCATCATTGGCTTGACCACTTGTTCTTCGTTTTGTAGCACCATGCGATTTTCTATTATTCCGATGCCGAATACCGATGTGCTTACAGGCGGTGCTGAAACTACTGTTGTTCCAAGCGAACCTAGTGAGGTAAGTCCGAAAGTAGATCTTACATATCTAAGACGAAACGAGGGAAAAACAGTGCCTAACCACATGATTGTGCGACGAATAAAGAAAGGCAAATGAGCAAAATCGTATTGTTGCTTCAAGTATGGAATCGAATTGATTTCGGCATCGTGATACTCTTTAAGTTCTTTGGAAATTTCCACGACCGAGCGCTCATGTGGAGATGCGATTTCGCCAAACAAAACAATTGGGTCCTGGTCAACGAATTTTTCTACAGTAAATCCACCTGTAATATTTTCAAACGTAAGCAGGCGCTCACCTGGTAAAAGTACAGAGCGGCTGATTGGGTGCTCTTTTTGTGCCAGTGCGATAGCTTTTATTAAAAGTGCAGTTGGAGTTACACGAATTTCGTTTTCGGCAAAACGCGATATCAGTTGCGATGCCCATGTCATGTCAACGTCATAAAAGAGACGGGCTGTCACAGCGGGTTCGCCGTACATCGCTAGTAAGTCGAGTACGACTCTGCGACCAATTGGAAGTGGTCTTATATTTGGTGCGGCGACCAGACTTTGATAATTGAGTTGCAGCATTCTATCGATCCGCCTTGCGTGCTGGGAATTTTCTAGATCATTTCTAGCGCAGGTCTGGATTTTAAGAGCGTTAGATGGCTTGCAATAAAATTGATTAGGCGTACTGATATTGGTGGATGGTTAAGCGCTCGCTAGCTCTGTAGAGTCCGCAGAGTCTAGTTACGATGTGGTCTTCGCCTACAGAGTAGCAGATAATTGCTTCGCCTTCATCGTTGAAACCGGCAACCATGGCTACACGGTCGGTTTCTTGTTTTTCGCGATCGAAGATTGAGATTACATCGCCAACTTGGAGGCAAGAAGCGTCTTGGAACAAAACTTCAGCTTGCATTGCTTTCAATTTCCAGCCAAGCAATTTTGCTTCGAAACTGTTGAGTGCTGCAGGAACATTTTTCTCTTCACGAAATTCGGAGGTGCGAAAATCCATGTTGAACATGGCGCGAATGTAGTTGTCGTTGAAAGCGTTGAGCAAAGGTCCTTGAAAATGTGGCAATTGGTTGTAAACTTCATCGCTCTCCACTTGGACGGTGGGCTCGATGACAGCTTTGAGTGAACCATCGTTGTCCAAAACAAACTTGGTGTTGCAAAAATCGTGCAAGTCGATCAAACCGCCAAAGTCAATGGTGAGTTGTGGCACCACCGAGAGAGCCGGTTGAGTTTGGGTTTGGTATTGTCTTGCTGCGTTTGTCATTGTTTTGGACCATGTAAGAGGGGGGCTTACCTTGATGCTTTTATAATGACAAAGCCTCACCGGACAAAACAGTGTAAAACCACGTAGCCCAAGTCCAAATCGTGGGGGGAATACGTATAAAGTCCGAAAGTTTTTTTAGCCTTTTTTGATTTGCCAGAAATCTTCGCCCAGCGCATCCCAGGGAAGTCTATGCTCGTCAGGGTTTTCGGGATCGAAGCACTGGTTGACGAAATAAATCATAGAAGCTGGAGCCTGCCACAAGTTGGCAAGACCGTGAGCAACTCCACGCGGGATATACAGCAATTGAGCGCGTCCGGCGCCAAGAATGAGGCGCATAGTGTTGTTGTAAGTAGGTGAGCCTTCGCGGGCGTCGAACAATCCAACCAAAACACGGTCGGTAGGCATTATGAACCAGCAATCTTCCTGGTTATAGTGCAGGTGGAAAGCTTTGATTACGCCTGGCAACATTTGCGAAAAAGTGGATTGTTTGACCTTGAAGTCAGGCATGTTTTGCAGACAGCCATTATCGTCAAGTCGTACGATCTCGGTAAGGCAGCCGCCGTCTTCGACGAAGAGGGTCAAATTAATAAGTTGAACGCCCTCAATGGTTGGTTTTTTCGAATAATCTTGAATCGACAGGTCTTTAGCGTATTCCCGTCCGATTGCACTGTCTGTGAGCGGTTTGAGAGTCTTTGTAGAAACCATGAGATAAGTACCTGCCGGGCGACGGCACTAGAATACCAGATCTTAGTCACTTTCTAGGCTTGTCTAAACTAGAGCTTCAGATTTTTTCAAGGAAAGATAATTCGCCAGCGATTCTTGCCAGCTGGGCAGTTCGCGACCAATTGTGTTAATTAACGTGGTTTTGTCGAGTACTGAATATTTAGGTCTAGTAGCCGGTCTTGGCATGTCTTTGGTTTCGATAGCCGTGACCTCGGTGTTCAGCTCTTTTGTGATTTCTTTGGCAAATTCGTACCAGTTTGTGATTCCGTCGTCGGTTGCATGATAGACCCCATAACGCTCGGTTTCTATGAGGTCGGCAATCACTTCAGACAAACTAAGAGTGCATGTTGGAGAACCTGTCTGGTCTGCTACAACACGCAACGGTTTGTTAGCCTCGCTTGCCAGGCGCAAAATAGTCTCGACGAAGTTCTGACCGTTTGGCCCGTAGAGCCAGCTAGTGCGAACTATATAGAAGCGTTTGAGGTGTCTTTGCACTGCAAGTTCGCCCGCCAGTTTGGTCTTGCCGTAGACCGAAAGAGGACTGGTCTGATCCCAGGTGGTGTAAGGACGATTTTGGTTGCCATCAAAGACATAATCCGAACTTATATAGAGCATCGGAATGTCCATCTGGTTACAGACCACCGCCAAGTTTTCGGTTCCATACCCATTGATAAGGAAGGCTAGAGCAGGTTCTGATTCGGCCTGGTCCACTTTGGTATAAGCGGCACAGTGCAAAACCAGGCTGGGTTTCTGCTCTTTGAGTACAGTTTGGACCTGCTCGTAGTTGGTTACATCGAGCTTTTCTTTGGGCATGGCTGCAACTTTGTGGTCGCGCGACTCAAGGCAAGCCACGAGGGCTTTGCCCAACATTCCACCCGCTCCGGTAACTAACAGTTTGCGCTCAGCCATAATTCCTTCTTAACTAGGGTGCTACTCCGGCTACAGCGGGAGTTGTTGCAACGGCTGGGACAACATTGGCTTTGCTAGAATCTGCAACCAATGCGAGCCAATCTGTGTTTTTGACATACCAGTCGATTGTTTGCTTGATTCCAGTTTCGAAAGTATGTTTGGGGGTCCAACCAAGTTCGCGCTGAATTTTACTTGAGTCTATGGCGTAACGACGATCGTGTCCAAGACGGTCGGCTACATATTTGATTAGTGCTTCGGTCTTGCCGAGCTCTTTGATGAGGAGCTTGGTGATATACATATTTGTTTTTTCGTTGTTGCCGCCAACATTGTAGACCTGTCCAGATACGCCTTTGTGGAACACGACGTCGATTGCGCGACAGTGATCTTCAACGTGTAACCAATCGCGGATATTGGCACCGTCGCCGTAAACAGGGACTTGCTTATCGTTCATCAAATTGTTGATGAATAGTGGAATTAGTTTTTCAGGATGCTGATAAGGACCATAGTTGTTGGAACAACGAGTGATCACTACAGGCAGGTTATAGGTGTGGTTGTATGCCATACAAATCATGTCGGCGCTGGCTTTGCTTGCCGAATAAGGGCTTGAAGGCTGGATTGGGGTTTCTTCGGTGAAGAATCCAGTTGGCCCAAGCGATCCGTATACTTCGTCGGTCGAGATTTGCATGTATTTGATACTGTATTTTGCGTCAGGACCGGGTTTGCATCCTGGTTCCAAGCCATATTTGAATGCAGCTTCGACTAAAGCTTGGGTTCCCATGACGTTCGATCTGACGAAAATAGATCCGTCTTCAATCGAGCGGTCAACGTGGCTTTCTGCTGCCAGATTCATAATGCCGTCGATTTTGCCGAACATTTTGCCTGAGACAATTTGATTTACAAGTTCGGTATCTTCTATACGGCCTTTGACGAATTTGTACTTGGGATTAGAGGCGACATCCGCCAGATTTTCTGGGTGACCGGCATAGGTCTGGGCGTCTAAGTTGATGATTTCATAGTCAGGGTAAGTGGCCAGCATGTATCTGACCAGGTTGCTACCTATAAAACCCAATCCACCGGTGATTAAAAGTCGCATAGTCTACTCCCTAGAGGTACAGCCTAAGATTGTGGCTTGACATGCTCGTTTTGATCAACGTTGTCTAAATAATCTAGACGCAATACGCCGTGAAAATTATTTAATCGATGATGTTTTGGCAGGCAAGCCACTTCATTACAAGTTCGGGCCAGTCTGTGATTGCATCCTTGGTATGTCTTAGTCCAAAAGCATGTCCACCTGTTGGATACAAATGCATTTCGGCTGGGACTTTGGCTTTGCGCAAGGCGGTATAAAAAATAAGTGAGTTTTCGACCCTGTCTACAGGGTCGTCTTGAGCCTGGATAATCATCACTGGTGGCGTTTTGCTCGTGACTTGAATATCCGGGTTGAGTTTGAATGAACCATCTTTTTGTTTAATAGCCAGGCGCCCAGGATAGATTGGCACGGCAAAATCGGGGCGACAGCTTATTTCGTCGGTAGCGTCGATTTTCTTATATATAGGTATATGGTGTGTGCTCATAGCTGCAGACAAATGTCCTCCAGCTGAAAATCCAAGCACGCCTATTTTGTTTGGATTGATTTTCCATTCTTTGGCGTGTTGTCTTACAAAACTCACTGCTCTTTGCGCATCTTCAAGCGCCAGGGGCGATTTTGGATAATGACCTGCAGCTGGAAGCACTCCTTCTCCTGGAACTCTATATTTGAGCAAAACGCAGTTGATACCACGGGCGGTGAACCAGTCGCAAACTTCTGTCCCTTCGAGATCCATGGCAAGAATCTGATAGCCACCGCCTGGAAATACGATAATACAAGCGCCGGTGTTCCTGCCTTTGGCAGGGTAGAGTGTGACAGTAGGTTTGGAAACGTGATCTGTCCACAGCCAGGGCTTACCAGCTACAAGGTGGTCTGTGCAGGTGTGATCCTGTTCTTTGCCTTTGACTGCAAACTGGCCTGTTTTATGTGGCATCGATGCTTCAGGCCAGATCGGAATTTGTTTCAGTCCTTCCTTTGCTTCCCAGGCTTGAGCCGGCAGCAACAGACCGCTTGCAATGACCAGGCTCAAAAAATATGGTTTGAGTAAGCCCTGCGTTAGCTCGAAAATCCGCAAATTAAACGACTTCGACTTTGGAGTCGTCGCCAAGCATGAGTCTGTACGCGACAGGCTTGTTCTGGCTGCGAGTCAATTCGACATTGAGTCCAATCAGACTGTCTTCGATACGACCATGAAAGTCTAGAATCTGACAGTTTTCGCGCAAGATACAGAATTCGATTTCAGCAAACGAAACTTTAGCGCCATCCCCAATTGAAGTGAAAGGTCCTATATAAGTACCTTCGAGCTTGCAATCCTGACCGATAACTACAGGTCCGCGAATAGTACAGTTCTTGAGTTCGCTGCCTTTGCCGATTGAAACGCGACCTGAAACTTTAGACGAATCGTCGATTTTGCCTTCAATGCTTGGCTCTGACATTTCGTCTAGTACCACACGATTTGCTTCGAGCATATCGTCTTTCTTTCCGGTGTCGAGCCACCACGAGCGTAAAATGTGGCTATCTACTCGGTGTCCCATTTCAATCAGTTTTTGTATAGCGTCTGTAATTTCAAGTTCGCCACGAGCGCTTGGTTTGATGGCATCAATCGCCTGATGAATTTTAGCGTGGAAAAGATAGACGCCAACGAGAGCCAGATTGGATTTTGGCTGTTTTGGTTTTTCTTCTAATTTTAAGATGCGACCTTCGTCGTCTAAAAGAGCGACACCAAATGATGATGGATTAGGCACTTCTTTCAAAAGGATAAACGCATCGGAGCCGCCTTCTTGGAAGCGCTTCACAAGCGGTCCTACACCATCTTTGATTAAGTTGTCGCCTAAATACATGACGAATGTGTCGTCGCCCAAAAAGGGTCTTGCAGTTTTGACAGCATGTGCCAGACCAAGCGGTTCTTCTTGCAAGATGTAGGTTATTTTGATGTTCCAGCGGCTGCCATCGCCCACACATTCTCTGACGTCATTACCGGTCTCAGGGCTTATGATAATTCCGATATCTTTGATACCAGCTGAGATAAGCGCTTCGATTCCGTAGAATAAAATAGGCTTATTCGCCACCGGCAAAAGTTGTTTGGCTGCGGTATGTGTGATTGGACGCATACGCGTGCCCTTGCCACCACTGAGAATAAGACCTTTCATTATTGTTTGCGAACCTCTTTGTTTTGCTTTTTTACAGTTTGATTTTTGGTTTTAATAAGCGCCACGCTTGTTGAGAACGGCACTAAAAGTGGAGAAGATGATTTGCCAGTCGAGTTTATTGCTCCAGTGCTCGCAATACCATTTGTCGAATTCAACTTTGGTGGCATCGGGCAACTCGTCACGACCGTTGATTTGTGCCCAGCCGGTTATGCCGGGCAAAAATTCGAGCACGCCTTCTTTTTGACGAAGCTCGGTGAGTGAGTATTGATTATACAAAGCCGGTCTTGGTCCTACCAGGCTCATTTGACCGACAAGAACATTGAAGAGTTGGGGTAATTCATCCAAACTGGTTTTGCGAAGAAAATTTCCGACAGCTGTTATAGGCGACGGCATCTTCAGCATTTCTTCTGTCGAAACGTTGGGAGTGCCCACACGCATAGTGCGAAACTTATAAATATCAAATAATTCGCCGCGCTTGCCTACGCGCTTCTGTTTGAAAATAATAGGTCCGGCAGAATCGCATTTGATAGCTACGCAAATTACCGCCAGAACCGGGGCAAGAGTAACCAGAGCGCCAAGAGAAAGAATTAAGTCGGTTAGTCGTTTGAAGATCATGCAAAGATTTTATGACCTTATGCTGTATGTGTCCTTAATCTAAGTTGAGCTATACTGAACCAAATGTCAGTCCAGACCACATCTTTATCTGTTGTAACAGTCAGCTGGAACACTCGAGACCTACTTCGAGAGTGCTTGGAATCTCTCAAGCAAGAGCTAGACAGTTTGCCTCAGGTCAAAAGCGAGGTCTTTTTAATCGATAACGATTCGCATGACGGCTCTGCTCAAATGGTGGCGTCCGAACATCCGTGGGTTCACTTAATAGTGAATAAAGAGAATCTGGGCTTTGCTAAAGCCAATAATCAGGCTTTTAAACTGGCTAAAGGCGAATATGTTTTACTTCTGAATCCAGACACAAAAGTGCTGCCAGGGGCGATTGGTACCTTGATTGAGTTTCTTCAATCCAAGGGGGAAGCTGGAATCGTGGCACCGATGTTACTGAATACAGATATGAGCGTTCAGCGGTCCTGTCGCAAATTTCCGACATTTACCAATATGCTTTATGAGTTGATTGGGCTGAGCAAAATGTTTAAACCTGGCACCGCAGCTGGTGCGAAGTTTCGTGAATATAAAATGCTCGATTGGGAGCATGATGACGAGCGTGAAGTCGACCAACCGGAAGGCGCATGCTTGCTTCTGCGCCAGAGCGTAATCGACCAGGTTGGTGTTCTAGACGAAGGCTTTTTCATGCTTTTTGAAGAAGTAGATTGGTGTTATCGCATCAAGAAAGCGGGCTGGCAAATCTGGTTCACTCCGCGAGCGAAAATCATTCATCACTATGGGCAATCAATAAAACAAGTCAAAGCCAAGATGATTCTCAGTTCGCACAAAGGGTTGTTTCGCTTCTGGCATAAACATTACAGAGGCAATCGCTGGTATTTAGACGCTTTTGCATATGCTGGTTTGATGGCGCTCGCCTGGGTACGGATTGCCGCACACACGCTGAAGAACAAATTTGCTGCCTAGTAGAAGCCTGATGTTATCAACATGTATATAAATTGTTTAGCCTTTGCTAATATTTTGGCTATTTTATTAGTTTTGATTTAGACTGGACCAAGTAGTGTGCAGCCCAATTGATTTGGTCTGTTTTTTTGAAGCTGACAAGAATTTCTTCCCGAAGTTCCGGGGGCCAAAGAAGGAGGCCAATGATAAATGCAGACAAACAACTCGAAATCACTTAGTCCTAATTGTGCAACCAAGGACATTCAAGCGCTTGAGTATGAGTTCGGCGGCAGGCACCTCCTTGCTAGTTATTTGAACTGTTGTTCAGATGCACTTTCTGATGCTAAGGCGATAGACAAAGCCATGCGCGAAGCAATCAAGGCTTCTGGCGCGACTGTTCTAAGCGCAAATGAGCATCTCTTTGAAGGCGGCGGAATGACCGCGCTTTATTTGCTCTCTGAAAGTCATGCAAGTATTCACACTTATCCTGAGCACAATTCGTGCTTTGTGGATATTTTCACTTGTGGATATGTTTGCGAGCCAAAAGAATTCGATCGCGTTTTGCGTGAATATTTCAAACCGCAAGAATCGTCTATGCGCTATATGGATCGCGGTTCTGTGACAAAAGAAATGGATAGCTCAGATGAGTCGATTTCTGTCGAAAGTAATAACATCGCTACCTGGAACAAAGATGGTGATAAGCGCACAATTTTCTTCCAGCCCCTTGAGATGGAAACTTTTGTTGTAGACAAAGTTTTGCTTGAAACAAAAACCAAATATCAATCGGTCATGGTTGCCGATACTGCAAAATACGGACGAATCCTGGTTCTTGATGGCGATTTGCAGAGCGCGCAAAACGACGAAGAGCTCTATCACGAGTTTTTGGTCCACCCTGCCATGATGTTTCACCAAGACCCCAAATCTGTATTGATAGTTGGAACCGGAGAAGGCGCGACTATTCGCGAAGCATTCAAATATAAGAACAATCCAGAAGTTACAGCTGTTGATATCGATCAAGAAGTAGTAGAAATTTGCCGTGACTATTTGCCTACATGGCATAGAGGCGCACTGGCTGCTGATTCAAAAGCTACTCTCCTGTATGAAGATGGACTTGAATATCTGCGTCGCGAAAAGAAAACTTTCGACGTGATAATTATGGACGTTGTTTCAGATCACGAAGAAGGACCCGCTGAAGCGTTATATACAGACGCTTTCTACAACCTGGTCAAAACAAAATTGAGTCCTGGTGGTATTGTTGGAATACAAGGCATGTATGCCAACTGCTATCCTGAATCACGCATGCATCGCAAATTAAGAGGCGCTGTTGAATCAGCCTTCTCGCAAGTACACACCTATTCTACATATGTACAATCATTCTGGGCTGAGTGGGGCTTCCTCTTAGCTTCCGATTGGTGCGATCCGACTGCTGAAGGCAATCTTGAGTTACTCAAGAAGCGTTTCGCGCAGCGTGTATCAACAAATGCAATGGTGCATTTGACACCTGAGTTATTGCTTGCCAGTTTTGCTATGAGCAAATCAAACAAGAAAGCACTGGGCATCAAATAAAACAGCGCCTTCTAAATCGCTTAGACTGGCGCGGTCCAACCAAAAGTATCGAGCGTCTCGTCTACTGTCATATTATTTTCCAGGCAGTAAGACATTACTATCGTTGCCTGTTCGAGCTTGAGCAAATCATGGTCGAGATAGGTCTTGAGCTCAGTTGCATTATTCATGACGTGCTCGTCAATCAGTTTGGCGTCAAACAGAGTTTTGATAAGTGGAACACGGTTCGCCAGTGCCAGAGCGGTGGCAATTTGTAAATCCTTATCTGAAATGAGACCGGCTTTTTTCAAAATGTCTGTGATTTCAATTTGCTCGCGCTCTTCTAAGATTTCTTCTGGGTTGGAATCAAGCTTTGCAAGTACGTCTTGCAGTTCTTTGTTAGAAGATGCATATTGGATTCGTTTGATAATGCGGGCTGCCTGGTCTTCGAAAAGCATGCCCTGACCAACCATGGATAAAATATATTTTGCTGCTTTGGCGCACGGTGCAGATGCGTAACCCAGCGAAACAAAGACTTCTTCAATTGGACGCTCTTCTGTTACTTCAATCTCTTTTGCGGTCATAAGTTGGCTTTCAGATACCACTCCAGCCATCAAGAACAATTCGCCCGTTCCGAATGCTTCACCCATAGCGCCCTGAAACTCGGCGTTTTCGCGTAAAGACTGTTCGAGTGGAATAGAGCGAAGACGCGCCATTTTAAGCGCATATACAGCTTTGTCCCTTTCTATAGCACCATCTCGAATGAGCTTTTGCGCGGTTAAGGCTGAGTTGAGTGAGGCACGTTTCACCTTGCCGTTACTCAGTAGCACCATACCTAGTGGCAGTCCGGTATCTGCGCTTGCATGCATTGCCTCTTCCACATGTGGACGACTTGCAATTCCAGATGCTACCAGAAGCTCACCTAGTCTGTTTTCTGTAACTACTGCTTTGGGTGGTGCTGCCGGCACAACACGCGTGAGGGCTGTATCTAGTCCTACTCCATGTCTGACTACTTGTAGAAAGGCTTGAATGGCGTGATCGAATGGGATCAAGCCATCGCGCATTCGTGCTTGCAACTCGAGCGCTGTGCGAAGGTGATCTTCGCTAACGTGTCCATGCATTGTAAGCACGCGTCCAATAGGCAAGCGCATTTTGAAAGAAAGTTTGTAAGCCGCTTCAAACTGTTCTGGTTGAATAAGTCCGGTACGGATGAGCAATTCGCCCAGTTGTATGTCTGTGCTTTCCTGCGTCATCAGTCTCTCTTAAGGCTGCGCGATAAGACAATAGGGAATGTGCCCTGGAGTGCTTCGTTTTTAGCTGAGCGTGCCGCTCCAATTAAGGCTGGGATATCTTCACCATCAGCTGGCAGACCTGCAACCCCAATGGCAATTTGTAAATTACGTTTGTTTATGTCATTTGCAAGTGGCGTGTTGCTTACAGAGTCTAAAATTCGATTGGCTATAAATGCAGCTTGCGATGGTCTAGTGTTTGGCAAGATCAGTGCAAATTCCATGTTCTCGAAATGTCCAAGAGTATCGAGAGGGCGTTTGACCAGATCTATGCGCATCGCTGCTTGTGCAATTATTTCGGGCGGTAAAGCTTCCACCTGCATGCTGCCTTCGCCTTTGCGTTTGGACATTTCCATTATTATTAGAGAAAGCGGCAGGTTGTAAGCTTCGAATCGATAAAATTCATATTCCAGGAAGTACAGAATGCCTTCAAGCGTGAATATCCCCGTATCCGGGCGAATAAAGTTGTATTTTAGTGCTTGAATGACTTGTTTGCCTTCGCCCAGAAAATCTAGTGCACCGCCTCTTGTTCCAGACGGTGCCTTGATTTCCATGATTCCGCAGTACAAGAAATTGAACAAAAGCGGCGCCCATTGAGCCGACTCCATTGGCTGATCGCGCAGTAAATCTGTGAATGTACGTTTGCGCTTGAGCAACTCGTAAATGCTTTTCTGCCATTCAAAATCTAAAGGCTGACCTTTGGAAAGCATCAGCTTAAGTTCAGTCTCGCTCAAATTCTTTTGTTTGAGGATTAGATATGATTCGTATACAAGTCCAGCTTCTTCAAGGGCTTTCATTTGATTTAGAAGCGCTGTACCTTCCGTGATTGAGGCTTGCAAGCTTTTATCGCACGAGTTCATGTCAGTAAGCTTGTTTGGTTTAAACGAATAAGTGCCGTTCCTCCACGTCACCAGCTCTTTCACTGCTGCGTCACCGCGGGCGGTACCAGCCTGTGCATGCTTGGGAACGCCTTCTACAAAGAAAACTTGACCAATTGCATTATCGCCAAGGATTTCGAGCATACCTGTAAGTCTGCTCATACCGTAAGTGCTCAAAATATCCGCGACTTTGGCTTTGTCTAAACTACCTTCAAGCGCAGTGTTTTGCGAAGGACCTGAGCTAGAGCCAGGTAATGCAGAGCTATTTGAGAAGAAATCTGGTGGAAGGCTACCTTCTGGCAAATTGCTAGTAGTGGCCTGTTGTCTGTTTGAGGATAAAGGGGTCCCAGTATAACTCTGATTTCCCATGGCGGGCAGCGAAACCGAAGATGCTCTTGGAGATGGGCCTGGCATAGGCGGCAAAGTCGCCCCGCCCATTACAGACTGGTTGGGTTGAGCATAACCCTGAGGACCTGTCGAGCCTGGAAACACCCCTGAGTTAGTTGGAAACCCGCCAGTGGGACTGTTTCCGGGGCGACCTTGTTGCACACCAGACGAAGCTGAGTTGTAAGAACCGCTTGCTGTACCGGCAGCTGGGTTGGTCATGGCTTGAAAAGTGCCCGTTGAGCGTGGCTGGTGATGGCTTTGAGTCTCGAGCATCATGACTACGTCGAGAATCAAATTGAGGTCAGCTGTCTCAAAACGGCTTACCAGTTTTGATTGTCTGCCGTCATCCTCCCAAACTTGCCATTGCGGCGTGGATGTAACTTTATCGAATTTTACAAAAATGCTGTAAGACTTGAGTGAGCCTGGAATTGCCCAGTTTAGCTCTATTTCTTGACCACGGTTGACTTGAGCTTGCTCGAAAACGCCGCGAAGTACGTTGTAATCGGGAAAAGTGTTCTGTTTGGGAAGTCTTATTTTCCCTGGCTGTTGTTGGCCTCGCCCAAACATTTAAATTCCCTTGACATGCCGCCCTATAAAATATGCACTAATCTTACTAAATAACATCAAAAGCTTCATCTTTATAGGTTATCGGTTACGAAACGAAAACCTGTATAGTTTGTGCATGAGTTTTTCAGGTACCAAAACATCGCAGACACAAAACACGTTCGCGACAATAGGCTATCAGTTTGTGATAGCTGTTTTGTTTGGAGCACTCATACTTTTGGCGCCTCAAACTATCAGTCAGTTACAAGTTGCTGGTCTGGATGCGCAGATGTTGGCCTGTGTTCCGGCCAGTTTTAATCAATATCTAGTCTGGCTTGTCACGGCATTCTTGCTTTGTGTCGGATTTACGTATACCGATTCAAAGCTATCGCGAAATGTCAAAAACCCCACAGCTTTTTATTGCGCTTTCAGTTTCTTTCTCTTCTATCTGGTGCTCACGCGAGCTCTTCATTTCCCAATGTGTGTCGATGATGCCTATATCGATTTTCGTTACGTCATTAACTGGGTCAATAATATTGGATTCGATTACAACCCTACCGAGCGCGTCATGGGTTTTACTTCGCACTTGCATATAGCCTTGCTTACTGTTCTTTTGTCGATTTTTAAAAGTGTTGACCTGGGCATTATTTCGCAAAATCTAAATACTGGATTGAGCATACTTTGCTATTTTCTTTCTTTCTATTTTGTTCGTGGCATCGCAGGTAATGGCGTCATTGCTCTCATGTCTTCGGCTGTATTCGCGCTTTTGCCTTATGCGTATCAGGAGTCAATGTCTGGCAAAGAAGCCGTTCTACTCATGGCTTTGATGCTTGCATGTCTTTTGTCTTTGCAAAAAAACAAACCGCATCAAGCTGCTTTCTATTCGTCCATGATACTTTTGACTCGTCCAGAAGGTGCAGTCTGGTGTTTGCTTTCTTTTTTGTGGATGCTTAGAGATTATGGTAAAACAGCTATCAAAGTCTGGATAGCTCCTGGAGCCATTTTAGCCCTTATAGGAATTACGCTTTATTTGGCTTACGGTACAGTCGTGCCGCATAGTTTGCTTGGAAAATCATTGATGTTCTACAAGCCATTTCCTCTAATGGATCTTGTCCTTGTTCTCAGGCGTTTGGCTGATGGAACTTTGATTCCAGAATTGAATTATTTCATCGCAAGACCGCTTAGTGATATCTATGATTTTGCTCGTTTGTATGCGGGAGTGATAGTTTTACTTCTTGTCTATAAACTTCTAGATACAGGCGCGCAGAGGTTCTACGCGTTAACTGTCATAGCGTATTTCTTAGTGTTTTCAATACTCAATCCATATTTGTTCCCGTGGTATTTTGGATGGTTCGGTCTAGTGCCTGTTTTTCTGGTACCAACTATGGTATCTAAACTTTATAGTGCGATAAAACAAAAATATGTACCTGGTCGCAACGCTTCTTCAATCAAGGTTATGGCAATCGTTGCTCTTGTATATTTGCTAGCAGTTCAAGTAGTGGAACAACCGTTTCGAGCCGTTCCAGGGCTTCCAGCTATAACATTCTGGTGGAATGGAGCATTTCAAAGGCTGCTCATCTACAAAAAAGCTGCGCTGGCAATTAAAGAAGATGATCCTTCAACCATTTCTGATATCGCCTCTCCCGAGGTCGGAGTAATTGGTCATTATTATCCCGGCCCTATTCTGGACCTAGGTGGACTGGTTTGCGATAACGTACTAAAGTACGGACCCCCTCCAAAAGAAATTCAAGTGGGCACTGGATTGTTTTCAATTATTCCAAAAATAATCGAAGACATGAAGCCTCGCTACATTATTACCGACGCCTCTTTTGCCACTTCCGGGCTTCTAAAAGAACCGTGGTTCTTTGAAAGATACAAACAGTTTAAATTTTATCCGCTTCAATTGTGGAGTGATGGCTTCTATGTCTACAAGCTTAAAGAGCCGGGCACCACAAAATGAAACTAAAGCATACTCTTGCCGTAGTTTTAATCATATTGCTTGAACTGACCGCGTTCTTGCCTGGTCTTCGGGATGTGGGCTTCTATTTTGACGACTGGAAAATAATGCGGTTATTGCATTTTTCAGGCAAAGACTACATCAGTCTTTTGAATGCATATTTGTTTGAGCCATGCGCACTTCCTAGACCTGTGGAACAATTTCACTTTTCTACAATTTTCTATTTGTTTGGAGTCAAAGCGCTTCCGTATCATTTAGTAAATGGCTTTTTTGAAATTGGCGCTGGCATTTTCTTCTATTTATGTCTTTTTCAATTCAGTCGCTCATGGCTCTTCTCTATGTGCGCAGCCGCGCTTTTCGTCCTCTATCCAACCCACGACGCCACCCATTACTGGGTGCTTGCAAGTTCAGCAACCCTGAGCATTTTTATCTATTTTGCCAGTCTTTATTGTTGGAATAATTTTGTTCTGACCAATCGCAAAAGCTGGATGCTTGCATCAATGTTTTTGTTTGCATATTCAATTTACAACTACGAATGTTGTGTACCCTTCATTCCGCTTTTTCTTGCTGGTTCAGTCTGGCGGCGCGAGGGAAGCTGGGGTAGTAAAGCAAATTGGAAGAAAGGTCTTTTAGAAATGATTCCATTTGTTTTGATTGTCCTATCGCTGTTTTTATACCAAAAATATTTCATTCATTTCTTTGGACGCAGCCTTACTCCAGTTACTAAGTTTTCTCCAGAGCATCTTTGCGAAGTGCTTGTAGGAGGATTCAATGTCAGTCTTGGACCGTCAGGTATTGGCTTCCTTTTTGATCGAGTGCGCGATAGCATGCAGTGTTTTTCTATGCTCTGGGCAAAAATCTTGCTTGGTTTAACTCTCGTTTTTACCGCGGCTCTTGGGTTTTTTGCCTTCAAACAGACGCCATCGGAAGATCGGGCTTTTGAAAAATCCGACTATCAATTTCTTTTTGTTCTTGGTCTTGGCACTATGCTTGCGGCATATTCTATTTATGGATTTGCGGCCAATCACAGTCCATATTTGTTTAGCATGTACAACCGCATTAACTATGGAAGCTCGGCTGGCGCAGCCATTCTCATTGCTTTACTTTTTTACTATCTGGGACAAAGTATATTTAAGTTTGAGGCGAAAAAACGGGTGCTGTGCACATTTGTTTTAAATTCAACATTGTGTCTAGTTCTTGTATTAGCCAACTGGGGTATTTCAAACGTTTGGAAATTATCCTGGTTGGTGCAAAAACGCGCCTGGGACGTGCTATTAGCAAACAAAGATAAGCTTGGTTCAAACCCAACTGTGATTGTAGGAAACATACCAACATATGCAATGTGGGCGCCGGTTTTCGATGGTGTCTGGGATTTTCAAAATATGATGCAAATAGTGCTCAATAACAAAGACGCAAAAGGGGGCACGCTATCTGAACGCCTGGTCGTAACTCCTCAGAGCATGAAAGATATCACACTGGATTATGTGGTGGCAGAATACAAGTTCGACAATTTGTATTTATTCATGCCACCACACGGAATTTTCATTAAAGCGAATAATGCAAAAGAGTTTGTAACTGCAGTAGATCAAAACTGTAAGACTTTCCGTCCTACCAAAAAAACGGTTGATAAATGGAAAAAGGCAGTAGAGGAGCCGCTAAATAATGAGTAGACATTGGATAAAAACTAGTCTAAGTCTGGCAATTTGCTTTGCTTTCATACCGCAAGCTCGTTCTGCTTCTCCGCAAAACGCCGAGCATTTGCCTTCTGTAACCTTGAACAGAATTACGATGACATCATTTACCGATGCAAAGTCAGGAATTAGTTTTTCATATCCGTCTGACTGGAAAGAGTCTAAGGCGCTCGATGCAGACGACATCGCAAAAATAGAAGGTCAATTAGAAGGTGGCAACCAGAATGGCGAAATAAAACTAGCTGTATTCAAATCCAACGAAGGAAAAATAACTCCTCAGTTTGCAAAAAGTGCAGTGCATCAGTTTATTTTTCCAAAGTTGAATGAGTTCAAGTCATTGCAAGAAAAGCGAGTCGCAATAGGCGCTTCCAGAAGGATAGCAGCCGAGCTTGAAGATGTAGAATTTGTTATTGCTGGTATTAAAGTGCGGCAAAGATATGTTTATTTTAGTACCGTATCTGGTACTTATCATTTTCTGTTCACATCACCCGCTGCTCATTTCGATGCGCTGGTTCCGCTTTATAACAATGTCTTATTGAGCGTGCAGGTGAGCAATCCAGGTGCTTCCAAGCAACGAATAAATAGCCCAAGTCAGAACAAAGCAGTTGTGGTCGAAAAACGCTTCGATAATACTCAGCTCCCGTTCAGTTTTGCATACCCAGGCTCCTGGAAAATAGATCCCACGGGCAATCACAACGAAATGGCTAAAGTTGAGGGGCAAGGTCCAAAGGGCGAACCTGCCTATATTGTCGTTCATCAAGGTGATGTTCATCCAGACTGGACTCTGGACCAGATTAGCGAAGCTATGGAAAAAGAGTTTTTTGAACCTCAGCCAAGATATCGTCGCTTAAGCAAGCAAACTCAAAATTTTGGCAGTATGTCCAAGATAAATGGAGTCGTAGAGGAACATACATTCGATTTAAATGGTGTTCCCGTAAAACAAATGGTGGTAATTTTCACGCATAATGGAAAAGCTTATGCTGTCTCGCAAGTCACAGTCGGCTGGAAAGAGGGTGACACCAGACAATTATTTGCGAAAACACTTGCGGGAATCAAAATAAAAGACTGACTTTTACTCATGTAGGTAAGTGATCCTGTTTAACGGGTCACGTGTCACGGGATCCGTTAAATTGCAAATAGATAACCTTGCATCTAAAGACACATGGACTTCACCTGGGCTGAATCCACCACAGATCAGCAGTTGCAAATTTGGCGCTGCTTAATTGAATAAGCGCTAAATTTCCTCATGAGACTGAAAATTATGGGGGAGTTCAAATGAAATCGTTTTTCTCATTTTTAATTGCGATGGCAATTACCACTTTAGGCTTATTTCAGCCTGCAATGAGTCAGACCACACCTGAAATTGCAAAAGGAAACACCAAACACTGCGCTGAAGTTTGTCAAAAAACGCTCGATTATTGCGTGAAAAAGGGCGGCAAACATGCTGAGGCAAGCGTGACCAATTCGCTAAAAGACTGCATAGCTGCCTGCAAATCATCGTTTGATTTTTTGAATCGCGGTTCTGCAGGAATGCAAGCAAAGTCATGTGCGCTGGCTGTGCAAGCGTGCAACGAATGCGCTAAAACAATGGACGCCTTTTCGGGCGATAACACAATGTTGGCTTGTGCAAATGAATGCAGAAAGACTGCCAGTAACTGCGAAAAGCTAGCAAAATAGACTTTCTGGAAGATAACTAAATTCCCAGTTTTGCCCTCAGCCATTTTTTGGTTCGAGGGAAAAACCGGTTCAGCTCAGAATCGCTTTCGCCAGGACCACCAAACATTCCCGCTGAAAGTTCGGAACATGTTTCGCGAATTCCCCATTCACCCTCTTTGGTGAATGTAGCCATCTTATCTTCATAAGTTTCTGGCACGCCGTCTGCTTCGGCTCGGTAAATTGCCATCAGTTTCGGGTCTTTGCATATTTTATATTTATCGTCTAATACCTGAAAGCATTCATTCAGCACAGTATGTTTCATTTCGCTGGCACTACGTGCGGCTTTGAGCGCGTTTGACCCGCGAGCTTTAGGTCGCTCATAAATGTAGCAATCGGTTCCATAAAGTCTGCCTGGAAGCTCAGCGAGATTCAAGGTGTCAGATTCTTCGTTTAAATCTTCAAGCGACTCGGGCCATTTGTCGATCATATTTGGAGCGATATTGAATTTTGCATCAGCTTCGATTAGCTGTTTTCTAATATGAACCGGTAATGCGTTCAAGCCTTCGCGCACCGCTTTGAGAGAGGCAGCGTTTACTGCGGGATGTCCCATTTTTGGTGGCACGATAATTATTCGATCGAGTAAGGTCACTTCGTCTTTTGAAGCAGACTTAGTTGTTTCTGGCTTAGCTTCGGGCTTGGCTGCGGCGGCTGGGACACTACCACCTGCCATTTTGGCTTTGACAGACTCGAGTCCTTGAGCTGCGATATCAGCTTCGGGAGACTTTTTGAACATGGTAGTTACCATTTCATATGTTTGTTTCGCTTGTGCGTATTGACCAAGAGCCAAAAAGGTATGTGCCGCGTAAAGCCAGGCGCCTGGCTGCTTATTGCCTTGTTGGATGCATTTGCGAAAATGCAGTTCGGCACCTTTATAATCTTTTTTTCCGTAGGCTTCCACGCCGGCACGATATTCTTCCATTCCTTTAGGCTTGGACGCAGCTTCTTCTTCTCCTGTTTTAGCAGGCGAGGATAAGAAAGAGCTGAGAGAAAGTGCTAGCGATAGAGTCAGAAGAAATTTTGAATTCAAATTATTTTTGTTTGTCATCTCAATGCCTTTTGGTGCTACCGTATGTGGTGTTTTTTACCACTGACCAGATTCGTAATTTATTCCCGTGCTGTCGGGTCTGGCATCGCCCATAAAGCCGAACTTGGTATTACTGACACTGTACCCACCAGAAGCGGTTTGAGCTACTGTTGTAACTGTGTTGTCTGGTCGATAGATTTTGATATTTCCGGTGTTGTCTTTAACCATACGTCCTCGGGCGCCATTAGGGTATTTGACCAGGTAATCGCCTTTGTCGCGTCTGGGAATAAGCACTGTTCCGTTAGCGAATCCGTCTTCAATAGCGTAGCTTCCGTCTGGGAAGCGGCGCAAGTAGGCGTTTGTACCGTCTACCATGGTCATTTTTAGGATAATTGCTGGGCGCTTTGTCGGAACGCCCTTTTGCTCGTAAGGGTCAATATCCTGTACTGAAAAGACTAAAACCATGTCTTTGGCAAAGTCTTCAGCGCTTGTGCCCAGTTCTTTGGCTGTGCCTTTGGCTACTGCTTTAATGAAATTGCGAACCGGACCTTTGTGCTTTTTCTTGTCGGTCTCGCCGTCCTCTGGAGTCAACCACGGGCTATTTTTGGATTTAACCCACTCTTCGGCTTGCCAGACCTTTCCTTCGACTGAATCGGCAGAGCTTGGTCCTGGCGGGGCATCTTCGGCGGCGAACGCGTTAAGACCTGACAAGTCGGCATTTAAGGAAATGAGCAGGGCGGAAGCAAGTAAAAGGCGGCGCATAATCGTCTCCATGGTTGAGTATGCAAAAGTTACCATTAATCGGTTTCAAAGATTTTGGGTATTCTTGTCTTATGAAAATTATTCATCATTCCAAGGTCCTGAAAGCAACCATTTTTTGGTTGACCTTGTGTTATGGGCTATTTTTTTCGATTGCAATCGCCCAAGATGATCCTACATTAGTTTTAAAACTAGACGATTCAATGGACCATGCAATATCGATCAACTTGCTCCCCCCGCGTCTTTTGGAAGCGACTGTGACAATTAAAGGGAGTTTTGAAAACATGAAGGGCACGAGTCATATGCCAATGACGATTGATGTAAGTGCGGTTAAACAGGACTTTAGTAAACCTTTTGCAATTTTCAAAGGAATTGCAAAAGATCCCGCCAAGGAAATGAGTTGGGATTATAAAGAAGCCTTTCAAGTTGGCATTCGAGGGGGCAGGCACAATGACTCTATTGCGTACTATCTTCCATATTCACCCACAGAATTGCACGAAATCGGTCAGGGTTATGGAGGCAGTTACAGTCATCAGCAAGGAACCAATTCTGAATTTGCTATCGATTTCGATATGACTGAAGGTAATGTGGTATGCGCTGCCAGACCGGGATTAGTAGTTGCGGTACGTGTCGACTCTAGAAAAGGTGGTCCGTCTCAGAGATTTCAAGACTTTGCCAATTATATTGTAATCAAGCATGATGATGGAACATACGCTCGCTATCAGCATTTGCAATACAATGGAACGTTGGTAAGGTTAGGAGACTTGGTTAGGGCAGGACAGCCTATAGGACTTGCTGGGAGCACGGGTTTCGTTGATGGATCGCATTTGCATTTTGAAGTTTATGTTCCAATAGATGGCGAACGCCGGCAAAGCATCCCGGTCCGATTCATCACTAAGATGGGCATTATGCCTATGTTGCAGGAAGGGATGAGTTACTAAATAGTACCGAATATAGTTCTGCTATTTTAGCATCTCAAGTTCGCTGAGCTTGCGTTCCATAAGCTTGTTGCAGTTTGGAAAATGAGCTTTGACTTGAGCAGAAATATCTCCGCGACCTCGATCTGTGTAACCACCAAATTTCTCGTTGAATAATTCTGCCCAGGTTTCGGATGCGCCACTTTCAGGCTTTAAGTAATAATCTAGCTTCTTGCGCATTTCGGAGGGAACGCGAGCTGCTTCCAGGCGGTGCACGTGTTTCCATTCTTCCGAGTCAGTAATGTCCAGGCAATGATCGAGAGCGTGTCCGACTTCGTGTCTGATTGCTCCTACTGCATCGGAAGCGTCTTCGTATTCGCCAGTTGATTGGCTTATAACGTACTGCGAAACAACGACTTCGGTCCCGCGGCAGAAAGCGCTGCTTTCGGACCAGCTAGTTCCTTCATCCCAGCCGCGTGGTCTTGTGTGCTGCATGCGAAAGTCGTTTTCTACGACCGAGGGATAGAGGCTAATTTTTCCTTCGTTTTCGTAGAGTTGTTTTAGAACTGATACTGGTAAAGCTATTAAGAGTCGTTGAATCTCTGCTATGTAGGTTGCTGAAACTGCGGGTACTTTGCCGCGCGGCTTGTGTACTTTCACCAGCTTGCTCACATAATATTCCGCTGAATTACTCGAAGTTTCGGATTTGACTGTGCCAATACCAGTGGTGGAAGAGCCTGGCGTTTGGCTCAGTCTGTAAGAATAGTTTTTATCATTTTGTTTTAAAAATGCTTTTGCTTGTAACGCTTCTTTGGTATTAGGCATGGTGTTGACTAAAAGTTTGAAGGTGTTGAATGCATCTTCTTTTCTGCCATCGACGAACAGGCAATAGCCGGCATAATAGTATGCTTTAGGGTTTTTAGGTTCTGCAGCCATTGCTTTTAGAAAAAAGATAGCAGCCTCTTTGTATTTTTTTGTCTGAAAAGACGCCATGCCCAATTTATATTCGTTGGAGGTCTGCGCGAGCACGGGTGTCGAAAACAATGACAGTGTAAGGCATAAAGCAAATAGCTTTTTCATTAAATTGTCAGCCCTGGATCGATTTGTTTGCTGGCTGTTTCGGTTTTGAGCCAGGTCTCGAATTTATTCAGCGAACCTATTTTGTGCCCAGTGGCAGAGCCAAGCAAGCCTGTGAATTTAAGTGTTGTTTTCGCCAGGAAAAGGCGTGGACGATAGCGCATTATGCGATACCAGTGTCTTACACGGAAACGCCAGGAATACTGATAAAGGGTGTCATAAATCATGGTGTCAAAAGCTGAGAGCATAAACACAGTGTCTTGCAAAACCTTGGCGGGAGGCTTTATATAAAACTGCGAGCGCGAGCGTTCGGCGTGTCTTTGCTGGGCTAATTTATAAAGCTGGCAGGTTTGATCTGCCACCACTTTGCGGTCGAAATTGGCAAGCACGTGTTTGCGTGCGTTGCGTCCAATTTGCAATCTGTATTCAGTATCTTGAAGTAAGCGATTTATCGCACTTGCAAGGGCGTTTTCGTCTTTTGGTGCTACGGCAATACCAGACTCGCCGTTAACGAAGTATTCGGCAGTACCACCACCTGTGGTTGCGACTACGGGTCTGCCGCAAGACATTGCTTCAAGACACGTATAGGGTGAATTGTCGTAAACAGAGGGAATCACGCAGATATCAGCGGATCTGTAATATCCGGGCAAATCGGTCAATGGAACGCGGGGAATGAAAGTGACATATTGTTTGATTTCATGTTTGGCGATAATTGCTTTCAATTCGTCTAGAACAGATTTTTGACCGCTTGCGTTTTTTGTGTCATCGCCAATAATTACAAACTCGACGTTTTTGTGACGCATCACAATTTCAGGAATGGCTTTCACTAGATAGTGAATACCTTTGCGCTCTTCCAGGCGTCCGACAAAAAGTACTCGCATCTTGCCCTGGTCTGAGGCCAAATGTTTTATTCCTTCATCTGAAAATTCAGAAGCGCTTATTGGATTGCGAACTATGTGAATATCTTCTACATCGTAATTCAAATCGTTTGCTACAAATTCGGCAAGGTCTCGGCTTGGTGAGCTCAATACGCTCGCTCCAAGCATGGCAATTCGCTCAACGCCCGCTACGAACTCGTGGTCGAACGAAGGAGTGACATTGTGCAAACGCTCGGCAATAAACTTGGAATGTGGCGTATAAAGACGAATGAGAAGCGGTAATGCTTTAGTGATAGAAGGGAAAAATCCTTCGGCTAGTAATTCAGGTGTATCGACAACATCGAAAGGTTGCTCGCTGTGCAGGAGAAAGAATTTTCGCCACAAGGCAGTACTGGTCATGAGTACGTAACGACTGTAAGGCATGCAAAGCGAGATAGTGCCAAGTCTCTTGCCGAGCCATTCTTGTTTGACTCTGTGGACAGCAATGCCGTCGTCGTCCACTAATTTGTCTTCGTCTTTGGAGAGTGAAACTACAACTACATCGTGACCGATTTCTTTCAGTCCGTGCGCCAGGTGGCGTGTAAATGTGGCAATACCGCCCCAGCCGGTCTCGGGCGGATATTCTCTAGAAATAAGGCAAATGCGCATGATTCAACTCTACTTTGAGAGTGATCATAAAACCTGACTATGATTTTCGTCTTAAATATGTTTATAGACTTTTTTATAGACTGCTTCGAGATCGTCCACCATGACTGAAATGGACCTTTGAGGACCTATGTTGGCGCGGAACTTACTTAATAAATCAGGCTGGTCCACAAGCAGTTGTAATTTCTCAGCCAGATCTTTATCGTCTCTCACTTTGAAAACAAACCCGTCTTTGCCGTGATTTATGAGTTCGGACATGCCGCCTAAATCTGAGGCGACAAGTGGTGTTTTAGTGGTCAGTGCTGATTGCATTACAAGTGGCGTGTTTTCGTACCATATAGAAGGCACGACAAGAACATCTATACCACTAAGTACCTCGCCAAAGAGGTCATTATGAAAAGCGCCCAGAAAATGGACTCGCATGCTGCTTTTTGCATCTGACTGTGCGAGTTCTTTTAGATATTTGAAATATTCGGCGAATTGCTCGGTTGAGCCATAGATCTTAAGCTCTGGTTCTTTGTTTGGTGTCAATCGTTGAAAAGCTTTGATGAGTATATCTACGCCTTTGTGGTCATAGAGAGTTCCAACGTAGCCAATGCGAAGAACTTTGCTTGGTTTTTTTTCTTGGTAGCCGAGTAATTTTTCCTGGTCTATACCAAATTGTATATGGTGAATCAGATCGTTATTGATACCATTTTTGGTGAACAATCTTTTCATTAAAAGGGTGGGAACTGTGATGGCGTCTGCTGAATTAGCAATGTCTCGCAAATAGGCTGGTCGATCTACAGTGGCTTTGACTGCAGCTGGAAATTTGTAAGCACTGTAGGCGGTTTGAAGGGCGGTTTTGCCAATTGTAGTACTTGCAAACGCTCCTTTTAGAGCTGGAACTCGACGCGAAATAGCTTCTGAGATCTGATCTGCAGGTGGTATTAATTGTGGTGTGTAACAGGTCAAACAGTTTGCAGCCCCTGGTCCTGGTCCCTCGCAGACGCTATTGTCTGGACGCTTTAGTTGGACTATGGGACAAATGAACCAGAAGTCTGTTGGAGACAGAACTACTGGAAGTTTTTTCTTTTTGCTTACTGAAATTACTGTACCCGACAGGTTTTGGGCATGCATTACGTGCACTAGGTCTGGCTTGAAATTATCAATTATTTTGGCGAAATGCTTGCCCATTTCAGGATGTTCGTATTCGTGTCTGAAAGTGTATCCCCTCAGTCGTAGCGCTTCTCCAATAGAATGAACTTTGACCCCTTCGTATTCATATTCACTAAAATCCGGACCGCTGGCATTACGTGCGTCTATATCGGGGGGCGATGCTGTGACAACGAGAATCTCGTGGCCGCGCGACATGAGTTCCTTTGCAATTTTCAAAGTGAGCACTTCTGTTCCCGCTTTATGTTCGGGAAAGAACTTATGCACTGTCATTAGAATTCGCGCCACGTAAATAGCTTAGCACATTGAATTTACCGAGCTTTTAGACTAGTTTGAAACTACCATTCGCTTCCAAAGGTAGAGCCTGGATCAAAAGCTTTGATACCAGCTGAGGTACAGCGTAAGCAGCCGGCACCTTCATATTCCTGTTTGCAAACTTCGCATACACTCTTGGCGAATTTTGAATAATCTTTACGTCTGGCTGCAGCGGCTTTGGCTGCTGAATCTGTGGTAGGAGCGGTTTGTGGTTGTTGCTGGGCTGTCTGAGCTGGTGCGGGAGCGGGTTGTGCAGGTGCCGCATTTTGAGCTGGAATGGAGATTTGACGAAAATGTCCCTGGCTTGCAGGTTGTTGCTGTTGCTGGGGTTGAGCTTGTTGTGGTACAGCTTGTTGAGGAACAGAGTAGGCGCCAGACTGGGTCTGCGGCTGTGGTGCCCACTGATTTTGAGCGTTTTGGGCATGCTGTGGTTGAGGTTGAACAGCTGGCTGAGCTTGTGACTGAGATTGATTGATATACGCTTGTTGAGCCCATTGATTGCCGCTGGCAGTAGAGCTCTGCGTTTGTGGCTGTGGTTGCTGCTGCTGCTGATGCTGCTGTGCTTGTGCAGCATGTTGGGCGTATTGCTGCTGTTGTTGTTGATAAGCCTGCTGTTGCTGAGGTTGAGCTTGCGGGTGTTGCTGTTGAGGTTGTTGTTGCTGTTGCTGCTGTTGTTGTTGTTGCGGAACGTTATAAGCTCCGGATTGAGCTTGCTGGATGTGCTGCTGCGTTTGAGGAAGCGCATAGGCACCCGATTGGACTTGCGCTTGCATTTGCGGTGGGTCCAAATAAAGTTGTTTGACGTGCTCAGCTTCAGGAATTCGATTCATCCACTTGAGCAATTCGTACAGATTTTTTCCCAAGGTGGCGATTTCAGGATTTTCGCGCGGCAGATGCAGAGCAAAAATACGTAAACATTCACGTGCCATGTCGACCACTTTCTCGTATTGCTTCAACTGATAAGTTGAGGCAATGATGTTTTTGATGGTCTTGGCTACTTCGATATTGTCTGCTCCCATAAGCTGGACTTTTGCCTGGGCGCAGTAATAGTAAATCTCGCTGGCTTGCTGATGTTTCGACTGCATAAAACACAGCCAACCGAGCAAATCAAGAGATGTGCAGATCTTTTCGAGGTTATTTTCAGC
This sequence comes from uncultured Candidatus Obscuribacterales bacterium, assembly GCA_964519785.1. Taxonomy (GTDB): domain Bacteria; phylum Cyanobacteriota; class Vampirovibrionia; order Obscuribacterales; family Obscuribacteraceae; genus Aved-18. The sequence continues at coordinate 110,850 of CAZFKB010000001.1, forward strand.
TTTTACCTGGTTATAGGCGCCGTATATTACTTGTTCGGCTTCGGCATAGTTCCTGGTGGCAACCATAGCCGAGGCTTGACGGCAAGCTTCATCCCAATCCATACCGATTCCGGCTTTCTCCCCTTCTATCCAAACGACAGAATCTGCTATCTAAATTTAATAGTCGCATCTAACAAATATCTACCATCATTATTTGCATTTCAAGCAATCGAGAATTTATCGACTGTTCGCGCTAGCTTGCGGGTTCTCAAGCGTACTGGTCGGGGTTTCGCGTCTTGATACCTTAAGGATAGTCAAGGTCCAAGCGGCCGACTTGGTAAATACTTCAATTATTGTGGCGGTAAAAGCGAAACTCCAGTGGTTCTTATTTGCAGGGCTAATTGCCCTCGTAATCAGGCTTTGGTTTTGTTTTTCCGGCGGACATGTTCCTAGCGTCTACTCCTGTGATGCTTCTGAATATTTGCGCGATGCTCAATATCTCGAAACAGTGAGCCATTTTCCCTCCAATTTTTGGATGGATGCGCTCAAAGTGATTTTGGGCGTAGCTCCCCCTGACACAGTAGAGCTGACACGCCAGAAAATGGCGATACTCATGCCTCTGGTTAAACAGTCTGGATTTGTTTTTCCTTTCTTCATCTATTTAAGTCACATTATTTTTGGGGCGCCAATAGATTATTCGAGCTGGTGGGCGCCAATCTTGATTCAAACCCTTATGAGTGCCCTCACTTGCATACTTATCGGTTTGTGCGCAAATTATGCTTTTAACTATAAAGCCGGATTGTGGGCGGCTTTACTGGCAGCAATTTATCCGGGATTTATTGTAAACACAAGCAGGCTCTACTCTGAGATGTTTTCTTGTTTCTTTATGTGTCTTGCATTCTACTGCTTGGCTCGCATTTCAAAGGATGGAAGCTGGAAAAATTTTCTTTTACTTGGTTTTAGTCTTGCTGTAATGCAGGTAGCGCGCTCGCCTCTTGTGATGATTTCGATTTTGAGTCTGATGTATCTTTTGTGGATAAAGAGGCGTGATCTGAAACCTGGACCAGTTTTTTGGAAGCAGGCAGGAAGCCTTTTGCTCGGGGGGGCGCTAGTATTCTCGCTTTCGCTTGGGGTGCAAAAATTAACCACTGGAAAAGCTTCGCTGGTGACAGACCGGGTGGGCAGTTACAATCTTTCGACCGGACTCAATTTGAGTGATAAAGGCTGGCTTGCCTATCCCTATCCCGATTTGACCGGTGTCGAAAAATTGAAATTTGCTCAGATCATTTCGGATCGTCTAAAAAATCCAAAGCAATTTTTTCATCTGATGATGGACAAACCGCCGCGACTTTTGAAATTTCATTGGAACGATTTTCGCTTAAAAATTGGATTTATTGATAATCAGGCACAGGTAATCCTGCATCAATTCATGATGCTTTTAGCTTGTCTGGGCGTTTGTGTCGGGCTGTTTGCAAAACCTAATATAGAAGAGCGTGCTCTGGATTTTAGACTCTTTTTGCTTTTGTGCGCTTTGTCTCACGCTGTATTTGCTTTGTTCATCACGGTTCCGCGCTATGCTCTTACTGCCATGCCTGAGCTTCTGATTTTTTCAGGATTTTCATTGGCATTTTTGAGCGAAAGAATTTTTCAAATGGGTAGAAGAAGAAGCGCTCTGGCGATGACACTTGCAATAGTCCTGGTCGCTATTATAAGTCAGCTAAATCTGACACTTGCAGTAGGATCGCTTTTTCAATCTTTGTTAAAAGCGGCTATAGGTGCTGGTTTATTTGTGTGGCTTTGTTGTTGGCTCAAAAAACAAACTTTTGTCGAAGCTAAATGGGCTAGTTTAACGACCTTAACCATGGGAATTTTGTTTACATTTTGTTGGGCATGGCCAGCCTATGCACACGGACGCGCATCAGAATTCTTCAAAAATTCGACCAGGGCAGAATTATCTACCTGGCTGCCGGCTGAAGCTTCAAAACAAAATGGATATTTTCTTTTGCTCGATTGCGCAAATTGGTCGGAAGTCTCACATGGAGTGAAAGTGCGTGTCGGTGACAGCGAAATTACTGGTTCACTGATTCCTCTTTTGCCGTTCTTGCAAAACTTCGATGATTATAAAAAGAACTCAGATAATTCGCTTTATCTTGAGTTCGAATATATCTTTACTGCTCTTTGCAGAGCTTCAAACATTTCGCTTTTAGATTTGAGACAATGGTTCGTTTTTCCAATTCCAAGCGAATTTATTTCAAATACAAAAGAATCGGAAAGGCTAAAAGTAAGTATTGAACCTCTCACTGAAAAGTTCACTACATATGGTGCGCTGATTGGTCAAGACAAACCTAAAGTAATTCCTAGTCTCTTTAGAGCCTCATGGGAAAAGGCGTTTTACGGCGTCGAGAATCTAAATGGTTTTAGCGATTCACGTTATGAAGAAAAAGTTAGTGTTCATAATTCTCAGCAAAACGTGAATTTGCAAATTTTGGAAATACCCAATAAAAATGTGATTTATAAGCCGTCTTTGAGCAAATTGCAAAGTCCAATTAAAAATTTGCCTGCGTACGATAAATCTTCTAACTGGATTATCACCTGGCGCGGTGAAGTAGAATGTGATGGTTCAAAGTCAAAAGAGCTTCCAGTGACCATTTCCGCTTTTGTTTATGGCAAAGACGATAAAGGAATCGAGTTTAGGTACGAATCACCCTGGGTTCCGTCTTGCGTGACTTTGAATCCTGGTCTAAACAAATTAGAATTTTCATTTCCGCTAAAGCCCTCAAGTCTGCCAGGCAAAGTGGAGCGAATAGAAATAAAAGCGGAACAATTCAAATCGGCTTATATCGAAGTCTGTGATTCTGTGCCATTTCCTGACAAGTTTAGTTATCGGGTCTTTTAAATGGAAAAAACAAAAGACTTGATCAAAAAAGCTTTGTCGAGCAAATATTTGCACCTTGCGATTTTGTTTGTGGTTATTTTTCTTTGTTATGGTCGTACGCTTGGTTCATACTTCCTGGCTGATGACTTCGGGGAAATACGCTATGTCGCCAAAATTCACGAAGGTGATTGGGGGCGATTTTGGAGTAATTTTACAGGCAATTTCATGCAAATACACACCATGGCGGTTTATCGACCATGGCTTTTAATCACTCTTGTGGTGGATTATTTTTTGTGGGGCACCAACGCATTTGGATACTATTTGTCCAATTACGCACACTACTTAATTTGTACAGTTCTGATTTATTGGCTCGTTTTACGTCTTACAGACTATTGGGGGGCATTGAGATCATCTCTTTGCGCTTTTTTGGCTGCACTTATTTTCGCACTCAATCCACTGCATCCAGAAAGTGTTTCTTGGGTGGTTGGAAGGGTGGATATTGTGTGTTTGGCTTACTTTCTTGCCAGCCTTTTGAGTCTGCATTTTTGGTTGAAAGTTCCAGGGGATAAAAAGCTTTCAACTGTAACTTTTGTTTTTAGTAGTATTTGTTTCTGGATAGCCATATTTACAAAAGAAATGGCTATAGGCTTGCCGGTGTTAGCTGTAGCCATGACCTTTTTATGGGGCAATAAGTCGCAATTAAAACGGGTTGCAATTACATTTTTTGGATTCACTGTTTTGTATTTTATTATTCGCTATCTTTCTCTTGGTACTATCGGTGGTGGTTATACCGGAAGTATTGGTTCCAATCAGCTGGCTGATTTGATTTCGAAATGGACAGATACAGGTACGCTTTCGAGAATTTTCTTCCCTATAAAAGTTAGTTTCGGCAATTCGCTTGAAAGAATTAGAAGCTTTCTAGAATTTAATTACATAGCCATTTTATTTGTATGTGGTGTGCGTTTGTTCTTACTAAATTGGCCGCGCAAATGGATGGTGTTTTTGGCTTTGTGGCTAGGCGTAACACTTGTACCTATTTATCAACTTTATGGACTGGGTTTTGATTTAGAGGGTGCACGTTTCTTGTTCTTTGCCACTGTGCCACTTTCTATTTTGATGCCGGTATTGATTTTTGCTCCTATCAAAGAGCAAAATGCCAAGCCCGAATTACTGACTCTAAACAAAAGAATTGCAGCTTCAGGACTTGTCGCATTGATTTCACTTGCTGTGTTTTATGGTCAACTTACTTATAAGAACAATAGAAGCTGGATCAATGCTGGTGCACAAACAAGAGCTGTGGGTGTGGAAACTAAAGCTCTTGCAGAAAAGGCTGAGCCAGGAAAACGTGTTTGTGTGATGGGAACGCCTACCGAGCGCGAGGGCGCTCACATGATCTTGAATGCCATAAGTTTGCTCTTTTATCTCGAGCCACCATTCTCGAAGAATCTGGAAAATAAAATATGTTCGTTTGGCTCGAAATATTATGGCGACGACAATAAACTTGATCTGGGATTTTTTAGATACGCTGCGGCTTCTGGTTATCCATTTTATAAATGGAATTGGAATGAAAAAAAGTGGAATTCTATCAAAGTAATTGCTCCTGTCGATTCTCCGGCGTTGCAAAACCGCATGGCTTCTCTTAGTTTGTCTGCGGATAAAGACGTGGAACTTACTTTGAGTGCACTGGATTTAGTGCCTTCGCATTATGACTTTCTTGATATTGCTCTTTCTCCTACACAACTAAGTGAGATATGTGCCCCTGGAAAACCGCCTGTGGAGCTTGCTTTTAAAGGCAAGAATGAAACAGAGCGAGTTAAGGTCAAAGTGCAAGATTTTCTTTGTTTGAAAGACAAGCTTCGTATTCCTCTTTCGGGATATTGGCAGTGGCAAGCTTGTGGCAATATCGAACAGATCTTTATCGACTTACCGTTGCATCATGTCGATGCAGCAAAAGTTGATTTGCTTAGTTATAGGCATGCTGCCCCGTTTATTCAATTGCAAGAAAGTCAAACTGGCAAGCCAGTTTTATGGACCGATTATGGATCGCACTTTGTAAGCAAAGGCACGAAGTATCAAGTGCTTGTTGATGCGAGCGGTCTTAGTTTAGAGTCGAACGAAAAAGTCCAATCGTTATCGGTTGAGGTTCAAATTACCAAGCCAAATTATTTCTTCGAAAATTCAACTGGCGTTCAAAGCGCTGAATCGATGGTGGAGTCTAGAATCAAGTCGGTAACAAAAGACAAGAAATGTGTTGTCGAGCTGCCTCAATCAGTTTTTGAAGCATCTGGTTACAGACAATTGAGAGTTCGCGCTCTGGACAGTCAAGACAAGCCTATTGAGGCGTATAGTTTTCCACTAACACTTGAAATCATTGACGGCGATAGCAAAAGCGCTAAGTGAGTCTTTCTCAGAATCTGGCTCTATCCTGTAAAATACTTTAGTCGAGCAGTTAGGGAAACTTAGATTATGAAAGCCGTGGTCATCGGCGGCAATGGATTTATTGGCACCAGCCTGGTAGAGCACCTTGTGGAAAAGGGCTATCAGACTAGAGTTTTCGATAAATTTCCAAGTCGATTCATGGACCCCATTCCTGGGGTTGAATATATGATCGGCGCCGATCTGGGTAATCATGGTGATGTGCAAAAGGCAGTAGAAGGGATGGATATTGTTTTCCACCTTGCCTACACAACTTTGCCTGAAACATCTAATAACGATCCTATTTATGATGTTCGCTCGAATCTTGTAGATACTCTGCAGCTAGTGCAGGAAAGCCTTGCTGCTAAAGTGAAAAAGTTCGTTTTTATATCGTCTGGTGGAACTGTTTATGGTGTTCCCAAATCGGTTCCTATTAAAGAGGACCATCCAAACGACCCTATTTGTTCGTACGGAATTACAAAGCTTGCGATTGAAAAATACTTAAGTCTTTATCATCAATTGCACGATTTAGACTATGTTGTCGCTCGTATTGCAAATCCTTATGGCGAAAGACAAAACCCTGACTCAAAGCAAGGAGCGATTGGTGTTTTTCTTGGCAAAATCAAAGCAGGAAAACCTATAACCATTTTTGGTGACGGTCAGGTAGTCCGAGATTTCATCTATATATCTGATGCGGCTAAAGCGATTATTGCCTGCGGAGAGTTTGAAGCCAAACCAGGTGATCCCAGAGTGTTCAATATAGGTTCGGGCAAAGGTTATTCATTAAGTAATATTGTCGAGACCATAAAGCAAGTAGTCGATGTCCCGGTAAAGGTCGAAAAGACGCCTGCGCGGTCGCTTGATGTTCCATCTAATGTGCTCGATATTGAAGCCGCCCGCAAATATTTGAAATGGGAGCCTCAAATCGATTTGAAAGAAGGAATCGAGAAAGCCTGGAACTGGGCGAAGTCTTTGAGCGCCGTTTAAAACAACTGGCAAATTCAAAAGATTGCAGAATTATAATCTTAGAATTGCCAAGTTGACCGATTCTTGAAGTCTAGGAGAGAATCACGAGGTTGTTGACGACTGGAATTTATTTCAGGAGCTGATTATCAGTTGAGCATCTCGAGCCGTCCGGAATCTATAGATATATCCGTAATTGTGGCTGTCTACAATGAAGAGCCCCGTAATTTGACGCTTTTGCTTGAGCGTTTGGGCAAAGCCATAAATCCGCTCAAGATGAGTTACGAAGTACTTTTCGTAAATGACGGCAGTAAAGACCAAACGTCTAGTGCTCTTCGTCATATTGCAGTCGAGTATCCACATATAAAGCTGGTTGAACTCTCGCGCAATTTTGGTCAGCAAGCTGCAATCACTGCTGGACTCGATTATGCTAGCGGCGAAATTGTCGTAAATATGGATTCTGATTTGCAAGATCCCCCTGAGCTGATACCGTCTATGGTTCAGAAATGGAGAGAGGGATTCGATGTTGTTTATGCAACAAGAGCAAAGAGACGCGACCGTGCTATCAAACGTTTGACAGCTTATTTGTTCTATAGATTGCTTGGTTCTGTTTCGAGCATCAATATTCCTCTTGATTCTGGTGATTTCCGTCTACTCGACCGCAAGGTAGTCGACGCACTAAGACATATGCCAGAAAAGACTAGATTTATTCGTGGTCTTATTCCCTGGCTTGGATTCAAACAATGCGGAATTATGCTCGAGCGTGACGCGAGAGAATTGGGTGAAACCGCATATACTCCTAAAAAATTGATGATGCTCGCTCTTGATGGATTGTTGAGTTTCAGCATATTGCCTTTATATTCGATACCTTTGATTGGATTTGCTGTAAGTGCAATTGGCGTTGTGGCTTGTCTCATTCACTGGTTGATAAGTGGATTTGCACTGGATAATTTTGCTCTGGTTTGCGCCATGGCCATTTTCACCGGTATGCAAGCAATGGTGCTAGGTGTGGTGGCTGTTTATCTGGCTAAGGTGCTTGACGAAGTAAGAGCTCGTCCCACATATGTAGTTGGAAATAAGCTTGGTACCGGCTTTTGTGATGAATTTACCCCGCTCTCGCGCGAAGAAGCGGTACGTCATTCGCTAGAGATGGAAAAAATTCGCAATCGCTAATATCGAGTCTTGATTTTTTGCTTATCAAAAAGCCGTCTCTTTCGAAACGGCTTTTTTTTATTGTTTCTACTAGAATTCGAGTAAGTCTTTACTCGGTTGGTTTTGTTTCTGTTCCGCTTGCAGCAGCTCCTTCTGTAAGAACGGAAGGTTTGTCTACTGTGACAGCGAAGACTTTATTGTCAGTACCATTTGTATAGGTGATGGTTCCAAGATATTCATCGCCGAAATAATATTCGACGACAGGCATTTTGATTTTGGAATCAGACAATTGTTTGTCGTCTACACGTGATTGCGCAGGAGCATCTTTAGGCATCATAGACTTCATAACAGCTTCACCCTCTTCTTTGCTTATGGGTGTTTCTCTGTAGAGACGCTGCAACTGGAAACATTTTCCGTTTTTGCATTGAGCCAGTACAACTGCTCCGTCTTTTAGTTTGTTTCGAGCCATGTACTGATTTTTGCCGCCAGTATGAGCGATTGGTGTATCGTCAAGAGCGAATGAAAATACTGCTTTTTGCAAGGACTGTTCTGGAATTCCAACAGTCATGGTTTCTACATCAATAGTCCCCTGCTTAGTAACAGCGTTTGTTTTGTCAGCTACATCGGCGCTTCCGCAACCGACTAGATTCATGGTGGCACAAACTGAAATTGCGGCTAGTAACAGTTGCTTCTTATTAATTGCAAACATTGTTATTCTCCAAAGTGAATCACTAAATTATCTCAGACGAATCGAGTTCATTCATGATTTCTTTGGCTCTGCTTAACAGTCTTTCCTTGTCTTCACAGCATGTTTCACTTAAATATAGTTCAAGTGCGCTGAGTGGTGAAGTGGCTGATTGTTCGGTAAGTTGGGGTAATCGCGCTTTAGATTTATCTGGTATCAATTCTGGTTGCAAACGTACCGAAAGCGCTTCCTGAGCCAGTTGAAGAATTTTACGTTCATTTACTTCACCTACTTTGTCCTGTTTGATGCGATAGCGAATACGCAGTACACAGCCTGGTATTACGGCTTTTACAACTTTCTTGCCAAGTATTTCTGTAGCGTCATCTTCTGCTTGTAAATCACTTAAATCGGCATCAACTGTGATGAAAGGTCGTGGATTTATCGAATGAAAAGAATATTTGGTGTTATTTCGTTCTAAAGCAACATGAATGAAACCTTTGTCCTCATTGGCTTCTCCAAAGTCTACTCGTTCAAGACTGCCTGAATAAACGATGGCTGGATTTTGCGGGCGAATTATTTGATATTTATGAATGTGACCCATTGCCACGTAATCAACTTTTTCATTGATAAAAATATCTGCTGGAAAAGTAAGTGTATAGCCCACCAATAGCTCTTCTTCAATACCAGCAAGAGCCCTGTCAAGACTCATATGCGCTGAAACTACAGTGGGAATTTCTGGATTGAGCTTGGAGTAAAACCCCTGAAACAGGTCGTTTACATGACGTACAAGAACATCGTCTAGCTGGGCGCTTGTGAATCCAGCGTATTTTTCAAGAGTGGTGAGATTGTTGCGCGTTACATGAGGCAGACCTATGAACTGAAAAGGTCCGTTTTTGGTTTGGATTGTTTCAAAAGTCGGTTGGTCGACTGTGACAACCCCGGGTACTTGCAAGCTTTGAAATACAGACAGTGAATGACTTTGAGTAGAGCGCAAAATCTGGTCATGATTTCCGACTACTAAAATGGTCGATATGCCTGCTTCAGAAAGCCTCTTGAGTTCTCTGGCAAACATTTTTTGATAAATCGGCTCAGGAGAAGCGTTTCTGTAGGCGTCTCCTGAAAATAGGAAAACATCGACTTGATTGTCTATGGCATAGTCGACTACTCTTTTTAAGGCATTGACGAAGTCTTCAAAACGAATGTTTAACCCGGTCAATGGATTGATTTTTCCATGGACTTCGCCAGAGCCAAAATGAATATCGGAGACGTGTACTAGTTGAATTGGCATAATTTGAAAAAGGGACAAATACTGGACTTGACGATAGAGTCCATAGCGCCTGGCGGAGAGGGCGTCGCTAAGTTCAACAACTGTACCATATTCGTTGAGCGCGCCGCCCCGGGTGATGTGGCTACGGTGCGCTTGTACGATGTTAGAAAAGATTTCGCTAAAGGAAAAATCGAAACACTGATAGAGCCTTCAAATCAAAGGCAGGAAGCGCCTTGCGCCTATTTTGATTGGTGCGGTGGCTGTCAGTGGCAGCATTTGACCTATGAAGCGCAGCTTGAAGCTAAACAAGACATAGTGCGCCAGGCGATGGTTCGAGTAGGAAAGCTCGATTTGAAAGATGTCGTGTTAGAGCCGACTTTAGGCGCTGATCCAAATTTTCGTTATAGGAACAAATCTCAATTTCCAGTGCAGAAAGGTCAAAAAATAAAAGAAACTGGCAAGAGGCGTTTGAAAGTCGGTTATTTTGAGCGAAACTCGCACGACTTGGTTGACATCAATGAGTGTCTTGTTCAGCCAGAAGAGCTTGATTTGCTCATGATTTCGGCAAAAAGATTGCTTGAAGATGCAGGAATTCCGGCTTATGACGAACATTCGCAAAAGGGCTTATTGCGTCATATTCTAATAAGGCAAGCACATAGTTCTGGACAAATAATCATTACTTTTGTTTTGTTTGCGCCCGGGCTTTACGCTCTTTCGGATAATTTGCAGAATCAATTTGCGCGCCTGACAGAAAAATTGATCAAAGATTATCCAGCCATTCAAGGTGTGAATCTCAATTTTAATTCTAAAGCCACAAACCGCATAATGGGCGCAACTACAGCGATTATCGACGGAGCCGGAAAAATTCAAGAGACTCTCTATTCAAACGACCCCGCTCTTAGTCAAAGTCATAAAGATGGCATAAAGTTTGCCTTGTCGGCTTCAAGCTTTTTTCAGATAAATACACGACAAACAGAAATAATTCTAGAGCGTATATACAAAGAAATTTTTAGTGATACTACAGATGGTGCGAATGCCAAGTCGAAGACTATTCTCGATGCATATGCCGGCGTTGGGACAATAGCATTATGGCTGGCTCCAGGTGCTCAAAAAGTGGTCGCTATTGAAGAACATCCACAGGCTGTTCTTGACGGGCGAGCTAATGTGGAGCTGAATAATTTTGATAATGTCCAGTTTGAAGAAGGCGATGTTGAGAAAGTTTTGCCCGAGTTAATCAAAAAGAATTTCAAGCCGGATTGTATTGTGCTAGATCCACCTCGGAAGGGAGTCTCTTTGGCTGTGATAGATTCGGTGTTAAAAATGGCGCCTCGAAAAATTGTTTATATGAGTTGCAATCCAGTGACTTTAGCCAGAGATTTAGCCAAACTAGTGTCTCCAGATAGTCCGGAAAACGGAGAAATAGGAGAGAATATTGGGTATAAAGTCGAGAGAATTTTGCCTTTTGACATGTTCCCCCAGACTTATCACGTTGAGTCTCTGGCACTTTTAAAGAGGAATGACTGAAAATGGTCCTTAGTATTTTCAAAAAATTCGATGACAAAAACGGACCACTTCTAAATGAAGTGCAGGTCAGCCGTGACAAAAGTATCAATCCTGAGGATGTTCAAGATATTTGTCAGTCAGTCGGCTGGAGTTGGAGAGAGCCAGAACTCATTCGCAAAGCGCTCAAGAACAGTGTGGCTGTAATTTCTGTTTGGCACAATGGCGCCATGGTTGGATTTGCAAGAGCTACAGGAGACCAGGTTTTCAATGCCACAATTTGGGATATGGCAGTTAGACCAAGCTATCAAGGGCAAGGTGTTGGGAGGCTTGTAATGTTTGAAATATTACGTCACCTTGAAGACGACGGCATTCCCCTTGTTACTTTATATGCTGACCCTGGTACCGATGGCTTTTATAGAAAGTTCGGTTTTCTTTCGGACCCTTCGGGCGTTCGTGGCATGTTTCGCGAAAGTATCGGCAAAGACTAATCTCGGGTAAAGTCAAAGTCTCACTTAGCTTAATATCTGCTTGAGTATGGGCATTGAACGTGGTATTTTCTATGCTTCGTATATTTTTCGCGCTGGCACAGGAGTTGTCATGAAAGTCATTCTTCAGGAAACGGTTCAAAAGCTTGGTAAAGCAGGAGATGTGGTCGAGGCCAAACGTGGCTATTTCCGCAACTTTCTCGAACCCAGACGCCTGGCTGTCTTGGCCACTAAAGGCACAATGAAAAAACGCGAAGAAGACATGGAAGCGTTACGTAAAAAAGCTCAGAAAGCTCACGACGAAGCTGTCAAACTGGCTGAGTCCATCACCAATCTTCCAACTTTGAAAATGAGCGCCAAAGCCGGAGACGGTGGCAAGCTCTATGGCAAAATCACAAGCAAAGAAGTCGCAGAATTGATTGAAAAGCAAGTTGGTGCACCAATCAATAAAAGAGATTTGAAAATCTCTGGTGATATCAATGTTCTTGGCACCTACACAATCTTGGTCAAATTGACCAGTGAAGTACAAGCCAAATGCGACCTGGAAGTCGAGCCTGAAGGCGGACGTCCCGTAGTTTACGATTCCAAAGAAGTCGAAGCTTAGCTCTCGTTCAGGCTTCTTCTATTTTAATTCGAAGCTGATTAGTGGAATCGGCTGTCTGTGTTTGCATTCCGACTTCAAGTGATTCCTTCTTTCTTGTGCGAGCAGCTTGCTTTGCTTTGGTCGCGGCTGGAACTTTGGATTTTGACGAAAATTTCAGATCGTCGTCGTCATCGTCAAAGTCATCATCATCATCTTCTTCTTCATCATCTTCATCATCATCTTCATCATCATCGTCGTCTTCTTCTTCATCATCTTCTTCTTCGACATCGTAGTTGGTTACGACTGAAGATATGGTGTCAGATTTTTTGTCTTCAAATTTTTGAGTGACGATCGAGCCATCTGCCAAGCGTTTTAAAATTTCTACCTTTTGTTCAGCGCCTTTTAGAAATTCTTCGCACCGCTTGGATAAAAGCACTCCGTGTTCAAAAAGCTCAAGCGCTTTTTCAAGTTTGACTTCGCCATCCAACTGGGATACGACTGCTTCTAGCTCTTCGAGCGTTTTTTCAAAGTCGTGGGCTTTTTCTGCTTGAGTCATTTTTACTCTTCTCCTTCCTTAGACCAGTTTTCTTGCGCTTCTTTGACTTCCAAATAAAGTTTTCCATCAAGTAATAAGCCTTCCAGCGTTTCGCCTTGCTTGACCTGAGTGAAACTTCTAATCACCTGTCCATCATCTGGTTTGCGCAAAATAGAAAATCCCCTGTTCATCACGTTTTTGGGTCCAAGTGTGACAAGTTTTTCTTGTGCGGCTAGATGGCGGTGTTTGTTTTGGGTCAATAATTTTTCCAGGCTGGAAAGGGCGTCTTTTCGTTTATGAGCCAGGGCTGCTATTTTATGTTTTATCCTGTCTTCGAATCGCAAAAGTTTGGGCATTACGTTAAGCCGGTCAAGCCGTCTTCGAGCGTGACCTAATCTTTGATCTAGCGATGTGGACAAATGTTTCTTCAGTGAACGGAACCGTTCTTGCAGTTCGGCATATCCCTTAGAAACTAGTTCAGCAGCTGCTGTAGGGGTGGGAGCGCGAAGGTCTGCCACCAGATCGCAAATAGTGACGTCGGTCTCGTGTCCAACTCCCGAAATTACTGGAACAGTTGCAGAAAGCACAGCCCGAGCGACAATTTCAGTATTGAAAGACCACAAATCTTCTATTGAACCGCCACCGCGCGCTACTATTATTACATCGAGGTCCTCGATAGCTTGCAAAAGAAAAATGGCATTGGCTACGCTTTCAGCGCTTCCCTCTCCCTGAACTTTGGCTGGAGAAATAATGACTTCAACAGATTTATTGCGTCTGTTCAAAGTATTCAAAATATCATGCAAAGCAGCTCCAGCTGGGCTTGTAACGACCCCAACTTTTTGAGGGAGCATAGGAATAGGACGTTTTCTTTCGGCTGCAAGCAACCCTTCGGACTCTAGTTTTTGACGCAATTGTTCGAAAGCCAATTGCCATTCGCCAATTCCAACTGGCTCTATTCCAGTTACAACCAGCTGATATCCGCCTCGAGGGGGATAAACACTGAGTTTGCCTTTGGCTATGATTTGCAAGCCATCTTCTAATTTGAATTTGATGTATTGATTGGCTTGTTTAAAACATACGCAAGATAAAGTGGCGTCCTGGTCTTTCATTGAAAAATACCAGTGACCAGAGGGATAAACTTTGGCGTTACTTACTTCTCCAACTACTAGGACTGAGTCGAAAGCAGTTTCGATTACATCCTTAATAGAATCTGTCAGCTCGGAAACGCTGAGGACTGGTTTTAAGTTATTGGACTTCTTGCGACTGTACATAGATTAATTCTCGAAATTTTCCCAAACTGCTTTTAATCCATATATAAATGATGCCAATTTGTATTTTGGTTTGCCCTCGTAAAAGCGGTCGAAACTATGTCTGGTGGGCGCTTGCGCGCTCCTCTTGACATATTTTGAGTCCGTACTAGTCGCGGGTATCACTAGAGTAGCAAATTGTTCAGACCGAATTTCATTTGACGCTAACCCGAAATATACCATATATTAATATGGCATACAAAAGTTAGTGATACTTCTGGCTGGAGACTAACGAAAATGGACAAAACATTGTTTCTACCTTCAATGATTGAGGCTTTCAGCCTTTGCAAGCGAAGTTATATTGCAAGCATGAAAAACTTCGAAAATCGTACTCAACTTGTACCGGGCAATACAAATTCCCAAGGTATTTCTTTACTCAAGCAGTTCGTCAAAAAAGGCATTGCTGAAATAAACAGACAAAGGGTGACAAGCAGTCATCAGGTGCAGGCTTTTTCGGGTGAATACTGGCCTCTTGAACAAATGGAAAAGCAAAATTTCAGTCAAGATCAAACGACCAGACTTTTTCTCTACTCATATAAGTTGCTCATGTCTTATGTGCGTAAACCCTACAAACCGCAAGGGGCGCAGGTAGCACTTGTGGGGCAAAAACTGAGAGCCAAGGTTCCAGGAGCAAAAGTTTATTTGGAAGATACATTCGATCTGGTCTTGTGGTATCCCCAGACTCGCACTGTTGAGATCGTTGACTTTCGATTAAGACCATCTTCAATAGCTAATCTTAGTTCGGCAAGTGCTTATATTCTGGCAAGACAATTTCTCGCAGATAAACTCAAGTCCAGAATTCATTTCCAGAATTTAGTCATGACAACATGCTTGATGGGACAGAATTCTATGCAAGTAGACTCAATCAAAGTCGAAGACAGCAATCTGCACAATGAGAGCAACTGGCAAATTATCGTAAATAGTTTGCTTGAAATGAAATCGCCCGGGTTCTCTGAAATAAGCGATCTAGAATCAATAGCGCCATGCGAACGACCTGGATGTATCCACTGTTCTGTAAGCAAAAGCCAAGACGATGATAATCACTCGCACGGACTTTGTTTGAGCGCATAAGCTAAAATTCCTGCATGAATATGCATGAACCAGATCTTGTTATAGAAAATATTGGTGAATTGGTAAGCCCTCCATTCATTCATGGACCGCATCGCGGTCATGATATGCAACGACTTACCCGCATCAAAGATGGTGCCATTGCTTGTGTTGGTGGCAAGATAGTGGCCTGTGGTGAGAGTGCTGAGGTAAGCAAGCAGATAAAGAAAAGCGAAAAGACCAAGACTGTCTCAGCTGAAGGAAAGCTTGTGACGCCTGGACTTATAGATCCGCATACACATCTGGTTTTTTCGGGCAATAGAGCAGCTGAGTTTCTAATGCGCTGTCAGGGAAAAACGTACGCCGAAATCGCAAAAGCAGGAGGTGGTATCGTTGCATCCACTACTGCAACCCGGCAAGCAAGTGGCGAAGAGCTTGAAACTCTTGGATTAAAGAGATTGGCTATGATGCTTCGATATGGTACTACTAGTGCCGAAGCTAAGACTGGCTATGGTTTAAGTCACGAATCCGAACTAATGATGCTTGAGACGATTTTGAAACTGCATCAGGATCAGCCACTTGAACTCACGCCTACATTCATGCCAGCACACGCGGTGCCAAAAGAAATGAACAAAGCGGAATATGTAGATATGATTGTAAAAGATATGCTGCCTGCCGCCGCTGATCTTTTGCGCAAATACGGTTGGCTAGATTCGTGCAAAGCATATTCCGACGTATTTTGCGACGAAGGATATTTTACTCTGGATGATACCAGGCGAATTTTTGAACGTTCAGCGGAGCTTGGTATGAGTTTGCGCGTGCACGCAGATGAATTTGTAAGTCTTGGGGCTGTGCGTCTTGCATGCGATTTAGGGGCCTGCAGCGTCGACCATTTGCTTGCAATAAAACAAGAAGATATACGTTGTCTCTCTGAATCAAATACGGTGGCAGTTCTATTGCCGGGTACTTCCTTTTTTCTCAACCTGGACAAACATGCTCCGGCTCGTACTCTTATTGATGAAGGAGCCTGCGTGGCCCTTGGCTCTGACTTTAATCCAGGCTCGTGTCATATTTTTTCTCTTCCTATGATTTTTGGTCTGGCGTGTATGAAGTTGAAAATGACAGCCGAAGAAGCCTTGACCGCAATGACCGCAAACGCAGCTTATGCCATTGGTAGAGGGGAGGATATAGGAAGATTGTACTCGGGGTATCAGGCTGATATCATCATTTGGGATCTTGGTGCGTTAGAAGAGATTCCATATAAAATGGTGTGGAATCCCATTCTTCGAGTATTCAAAAAAGGCGTCGAAGTTTGATCAAAAAAAATTGGATGCACCACTTGTTTTATTATCTGCTTTAGTTATAATTCTATGGACGCCACCACTATTGGGGCGTGGAGATTCAGAGATATATATTCTTCACCGGCGCACTGAATTTGGTGCACCATAACTCATATGAGGTAATGGACTTAATGGCTCAACCAAACCGCTTACCGGTTCCCAATTCCGAACCCGGAGACGACTATGTAGATGGCTTTGAAGTGTTTTTTGACGAAGCAAGCGATCAAGAATCTCAACAAGCCGGCATGACTGCCAACCAGGCTAAAGTACTTTTAGACAAGCTCACAGAATTGGTCACAATCAGCGTTGATCAAAAAGTGGAAACGAGCAAAATTGCATCGCAAATTATGGACAATCAAAGACAATTGATTGCTACTCAACAAATTTTGATCCAGCTCATGGACAAGTCGCTTGAACTAACCCGACATGTCACAGCAATTGAAGAACGGTTGCCGAGTATTTATGAGCTACCGCGCTTAGTAGAAAGCCTTCGTCAGAGAGTTGCTCAACTCGAAGGCATTGAAATCAGCTAATCAAGCCAGGTTGACTAATACCTCATAGGTATATAGTGAGCAAATATAAATGTAGAGAGTTAGTCACTTTCGTAGTTTTACTATTTACAACCGTCTAGATAAATATAGAATCGAAGACAGATACGGTTCAGGTCGAGCTGTACCCGAGTAAAAGGGACGTTGCAATGACCGATTTAGTCGCAGATGGAGCTATAGAACAATTGGCTGGGCATGTCGAACAAGACGTGCGACTGACCACGGCTCGCCAACCTAAAAATAAAGAGGTAAACGCTGCGGCAAAAAAAATTGCTCAAAAGTTTCATGGAATCAAACTTTCTGAGCTTGCCAAAGGTATCAAAATTACCCCAAACTTTTTGCTAGCCATGGCGTTTCTGGCATTCACAGCCTGGTTATTCGTAGTTTATTGGATTCGCCGACACGAACCTTTAGCCAATCAAGTACTTGGTCAGCCAAGAGCGGTAGCTCCGACTGCAAGACAAGACCTGGTGATGATGGGTAATTCGCGTAATGCGCTTCCACTTAAAACCGCACCTGGTTATAACGGCTTTTATGCTCCAAATCTGGGACTGTTTGGCAGCAATAATCAGCAGATGCCCCAGATGACCGACGCGCAATCCTTCACCCAGGAGTCGCTCAGTACTCAAACCCCAGAACAAGCTCCTACGGGATCCTGGAATCCAGCTGCGCCTGGTGCACACGCTCTAGTAATTCGAGGTGGTCGCGAGCAAATTCAAGTGACCAATCCTGAACCTATAATCACTTCACAACCTACATTAACGCCTTTTCACGCACCGGCACCCAATCTGGTGGCCCCGCAATCGTTAATTGGTCAATCTTTGAATCCAGTGCATCCAATGCACCCAAGTCATCCAGTGCACACCATGCAGCCGCAAATGATGCAGCCTATGGCAGTCGGGCAACAAGGCTATAACGTGGCTCCTCCACCGCAGGGAGGGGTGTATCAGATGCATGTTCCACGCCCAGAAGGTGCGCGCCTGAAAACTGTCGTAAATCGATGATATAAAGTGCTTCACGAAACGCAGACATTGAAGCAATTTGCAGGCTCAATATAATACAATACCGGTCTATATCTAGGGCTTGCTTCAGCTTTAGTGACGCATTCCGGAGACCATCATAAACAAATGGAAGTATTCGATTTAATTATTATTGGCGGCGGACCTACTGGTCTTTTCGGCGCTTTCTACGCTGGTTTGAGAGGACTCAAAACTAAGGTCATCGATGTTTTGACAGATTTAGGTGGTCAGCTGACCGCTCTCTATCCGGAAAAATATGTATACGATGTCGCCGGACATCCAAAAATTCTCGCTAAAGATCTGGCCAAAAACTTAGCCACTCAATCACAGCTTTTCAAACCAGCTTTTGCGCTTGGCGAAAAGGTCGAATTCATGGAGCAAATCCAGGAAGGCGGCGAAACTATCTGGAAAATAACCACAGACAAAAACACTTCTCATTACAGTAAGACTGTATTGTTAGCTCTAGGCGCCGGAGCCTGCATGCCCAAGCGTCTCGATCTGAGTTATCCAGAAGCCTGGGAAGACGATTCACTCTTTTATGCTGTTAAGAGCAAAGAGAAATTCCGCAACAAGAATGTGCTCATTGTTGGTGGCGGAGACTCGGCAGTTGACTGGGCAAATGAATTTTCAATCCTGGCAAATAAAGTGACATTGATTCACAGACGCGACCAGTTCCGCGCTGTTCAAAGCTCGGTAGAAGAAATGCGTCACAACAAAGTCGATGTCAAAACATTCTACGAATTGAAAGAGTTGTCTGGTGATGGACATCTTCAAAAGGCAGTAATTTTCGACAACCGAACAGGTAATGAAGAAACTCTCGAAATAGACGCTATGGTCATAAGTATCGGGTTTGTTATCAACCTCGATTTCTTACGCGCCTGGGGACTTTCGATGGATAAAAACTGCATTACAGTAAACGAAAAAATGGAAACCAATCTTCCAGGCGTTTACGCTGCAGGCGATATAGCATCACACACAGCCAAATTGAAACTTATTGCAACTGGAGCAGCCGAAGCTGCAACGGCAGTAAATTTTGCTGTAGTGCATATCAATCCGACTGCAAAAGTCTATCCGGGACACAGTTCCAATTTGAATTTGACTATTTAGTCGCTCAAATTTTAGGGCTTCAGTTTCTCTATATAGGTAGGCTCAAGCTTGCCATTTTGTAGCGGCGCCTAGGCTTGCGCTATATATTGTGTAGCATTTGGTAGTATACGCTATATGCAGGGGCATACAAATGTAGTATAATATTGATTGTTCAGGACAGTCAAAGAGGTGTGTTTTGTTTACTGAAAATGCCCTGCGAGTGTTAGAAAAGCGCTACTTGATGCGCGATAAAAAAGGAAATGTAACCGAAACTCCTGACCAATTGTTCAGAAGAGTAGCTCAAGCCATAGCTAAAGCTGAAATTTGTTTTGGCGCTTCTAAGCGCGAAGTCGAGGAGTATAGCGAGAAGTTCTATCAATTGATGATAGCTCGCAAGTTCATTCCAAATACTCCCACCTTGATGAATGCCGGAAAAGCAAAAGGTCAGTTGTCGGCTTGTTTTGTATTGCCTGTTCCAGATAATTTAGAAGGAATTTTTGAAACTTGTAAGCACGCAGCCTTGATTCACAAGACTGGGGGTGGAACTGGTTTTTCGTTTAGTCGCTTGAGACCAGCAAACGACTTCGTTTCCAGCAACGCTGGTGTAGCATCAGGTCCAGTCAGTTTCATGAATGTGTATGATGCTGCTACTCATGCTATCAGACAGGGTGGCACCAGGCGTGGTGCAAACATGGCTATACTGCGTGTGGACCATCCAGACATAGAAGAGTTTATAGAGTGTAAGAAAGACCGCACCAAGCTGAATAATTTCAATATTTCAGTGGCAATAACAGACGACTTTATGCAGGCATTCCAAAATGATAGTAATTACGATTTGATTCATCCGGGATCAAAAGAAGTTGTGGGGCAGCTGAGTGCAAGAGGTGTTTTTGCTAAGATCTGCGAAAATGCGCATGAATCAGGCGAACCAGGCGTCGTTTTTATCGATCGAATAAATGCTAGCGATCCGATTTATGCCACTAAAGGTAGTGACGGTGAGTTTGTCCCGGGAACGGAAGATATAGAAGCAACGAATCCCTGTGGTGAACAGCCACTTGGACCTGGTGATGCATGCAATCTCGGTTCCATTAATCTATCCTTGTTTGTAGATCAATCCAACAAAGATTTTAAATGGCAAGAGTTATCCGATTGTATTTCACTTGGCGTGCGCTTTTTAGACAATGTCGTAGAAGTAAATAATTATCCTTTTCAATTCATCGCCGATGCCACCAAAAACAATAGGCGCATCGGGTTGGGTGTGATGGGATTTGCCGAGGCTTTAATATTAATGGGCATTGCATATAATTCGCAAGAAGCTCTCGACAAGGGAGAATCGGTAATGCGATTTATCCAAGAAAAAGCGCATGAGACTTCATCGGATCTAGCCACTACCCGTGGTGTATTTCCGAACTGGAAGTATTCCAGATGGAGCAATGAAAATAAACCTATGCGAAATGCTACCGTTACAACAATAGCGCCAACTGGCACTATTTCTGTAATTGCTGGGACAAGCTCGGGAATCGAACCGCTTTTTGCCGTTAGTTATATCAGGCGCGTGCTGGGTGGTGAGGAACTGATAGAGTTTAATTCTATTTTTGAGGAAGCCGCCAAGGAAGCTGGAGTCGATCGACCAGAAATCATGACCGCGATAGCTGAACACGGAATGCTGGGTGAGATAGATGGTATCCCAGATGATATCAAACGTGTCTTTGTCTGTTCACATGAAATCCCTTACGATTGGCATGTGAAGATGCAATCGGTCTTCCAAAAATACACAGATAACGCTGTATCCAAGACTATAAATTTTCCAGCTAATGCCAAAGTCGAAGAAGTAGAGTCTGCATACAAATTGGCGTGGGAACTAAATCTCAAAGGTATCACTGTTTATCGTGATACCAGTCGTAGTTCGCAAGTTTTAAATGTGAAAAAAACAGACCCTAAAAGTTCACTTCCGGCGCCAGTTAAAATTCCAGGTGCATGCTTCGACCTCACACTCGTTGAATGTGACCACTGTGCTCCAGAAACTTCTAATGGTGCACTTTCTAATTTAGATCTGTCTTATTTAAATAGTATATCTATGCTTAGAAAATGCCCTGAATGTGGTGATCAGAGCACTTCTTTCATGAAAGTAGAGGCTTGTGAGCTATACACGTGCTGTGGTTATACTAAGTGTTGAATCGTCTTCCAAATGCCGTATATGCAGGAGCTATATCTATGTCAATCCTGGTAGATCACGAAATCAGAACCGAAATTCAAAATGGCACATTAATAATAGAGCCATACGATGAGAAGTTGATTCAGCCAAATTCTTATGACGTCAGACTCGCAGACGCCTTTTCATGGCACGATACAAATGGCTCGGTGATCGACCCATATGACTCTCAGACTGTGCTTGAGGGGCTGACCCACGTCAAAGGGGCAAGTCTGGTTTTGAACCCCAAAGAATTCGTTTTAGGCGCGACACTTGAAAAATTCAGTCTTCCAGATGACATTGTCGGTCAATTGACCGGAAAATCGAGTCTTGCCCGCCTGGGGGTTATGGTCCACGTCACAGCAGGATTCATTGACGCTGGATTCAGTCACCCGCCAGCACAAATTACTCTTGAGATTGTAAACGTAGGTAATCGCCCCGTGCGATTACACGCTGGAATGCCAATTGGGCAAATGGTTTTCACTCGCACGGCACGTTGTGAGTTGCCATACAACTTGCGTCCATCGGCAAAATACAACGGACAACCGGCTGCTGCTCATAGTCGCTACTACATGAACTCGGCGGCGATAAAATAAAAATTCGCCTTGCAGTGGGAATATTCCCATGGGCGATCGTGGTTTCACGAATTCACTTCACTCTGGCTAGCCTCTAGTATCTAAATACGCAGCGACAACTCCCCCAGTTCGCTAGCGCATAAAGAGGCAAGAACCCCGTGAGTCCCGAAGGCGATATCAATCAAGCCAAAGCCGAACCGGCGGAAAACACGACCAGTGCTCTGCAAAATGAGTACAACTCGGTAGTGAATTTGGCTCGCGCAGACTTTGGGGTTACTCCAGACCAAACAATCACAAGACCCCCAGCCGATAGTTACTATGTCAACAATGGTGCCCAAGACTGGAGAGCTAGACCAAGCACCGACAACAAATTCGTTCCTCCAGCCGACAATAGAACCAGCGACCCCTATTTCAATCCCAATGCAAATACCCGTTCGCGCGCTAATCCGTTCGAAAAGGGTGGCACTGAATTTCGTCGTCCTGGTGACCCAGTCATTCAACCGCAAGATCCACGCGACCCTAGATCCAGGCAAGTAATTCCAAATCAGTCTTATGTGCCTGACCAGTATTTGCCTCAGAATCAGCAATTCATTCCTGGTTTTGTCCCGCCAGATCAGCAATTCACTCAGTTCAATCCGCAGTACAGCCCCGAAAACAATCCTCAATTCATTTCTAATAATGGCATTCCGGCTTACAGTGGCATGGGCTTTCAATTCACCAATAATTTCTATAACGTAGGCGAGCGCCCTGCAATGAATTTTGCTGGAAATATGACCTATGTCCCACAAGGCGGCGAAATTCCAGCGATTAAAATCAATACTGCTTTTCCTGGTCAGAAGTCATTTTTCGGCGTTCCGCTCACTACCAATGATGGTTTGGTTAATAACCCAACTGGTTTAACTGTTCCAGCAGGCGATAACACATTGCCTATTAAAACTATTCCAGTTCAAACCGTTCCACTCAAATTTCAACCTGGTTTTGTTCCGCCAGCGGACACAAGCTCTGTTATTCCTCGTGTTTCTGATCCTGCCCTTGCAACCACTGAGCGTGTTGTTGTAAATCCAGGTCCCGCTAAAGTTGCAACTGATACTTTTTCTGTATTGCCAACACAAACTACAAATGGAGTTGAAGTCCGTCCGTTGACTACAGCTGCAGATCAAACGCTTGTTGCTCAACCTGATCCAAAACTTGGTATTTTGCCGACTGATTCAAGTCTTCCAGCGAACAATGTACTTGTTCCAGTTGATCAAAAAACACTTACTCGGGCAAACGATACTACAAATAGTTTGTATAACGAAACTTATCGCTATGTCACTGCTGTCCCGGCCTTTGCGACTTGGGCGTTAGCCAATAAATTGCCTCGTAATACTCAGGGAATTTCTGATTTTGCAGCTAAATGGAATGTGAAAGTCGATCCAAATATCAACTTGAGTGCTAAATTGCGAGATCCTGCTGGAGCCATTGTTGGATTGACTGCTTACGAGCTTGCAAACAAATATGTGTTCAATTTTGGTAATCCTCAAGCTCCAGAAAGTTCGGTGGTTGGTAATATCACAATTCCAGCAGGAATTCTTGCTTACAGAGCAATGGCTCCAAATGCAACATACAGAGGGCTTGGAGCAATGGTGATGGCTGGTACAACAGCAGCCACTTTTTATGGTGACAAGTTAATTCCAGCTGGAGCTAAGGACACAACCTTTGGTACTCATACAGCCTTTGATGATATGGCAATGATTGGCGGTATGTATGCCGCCAACAAGTTCGCAACTCCTGCGGCTCTGACTAACTGGAATACGCCTGCTTTTGCAAGTCGAATACTACCTGACGCTGTGGCTAAAGCTTTACCAGGTGCATTGGGTAATGGAGTCTTCAAAGTTGGAGTACTTGCTACCAGCTTTGTTGCCGGAAATATGTTGGAAAAGGGCTGGAATTATTTCTTTCCCGGAACCAAAACTTTGGCAAGCAGAGCTCAGTCAGCCATGGACTCTGACGGTACCGCTCGCACAGCCGACTCACTTGCAACTGCAAGAAAAAGTTTTTCCACTCTGAGTGATTCACAATGGACAGCTGCACAGGCAGAATACGCCAAAGTAAAAGCAGATTCGGAGAGTTTGAATGCGGGGCAAAACAACTGGGAGCAGCGAGCAATATCGGATCGTAAGGTTATCATTCTTGCTGGGGCTATTGGCGAAAATTATTTGAATAACGGAACCAGAGTTTCAAATCAAGGTAATACCTTCCTTGGCAAAGGAACCGATATCGATATGAATTCACAGGCTTTGGCTCATTTGAGAGAAGCTAGAGATGCGGCATTTCGACTTATTCGTAAATACAACGAAAATGTTCTGCCTGCAACCATTAATGGTACTCCGGTCAACAAAGCCGTTGAAGTTGCTGCCCTTGAGCAGGAAATACAACGCATAAATGGAGTAATGAAGCGAGTTTTTGAACCGCACAATTATGAAGCCGCCATGCCCGAAATGGTAAAGGCTGCTAATGAAAAACCGGCCGATTTCTTCACTAATTTTGTGAGATATAATGGCGATAATGCAGCAAAATCCGAGCAAAGTTTGAGAAGCCAGGGATTATGGGATCGTCCAGATTCTACCGAAGAGCGCAGAGCTGTTGCAAAAATGAATAGAGATAAAGCGTTCGCGCTGATGGTGCTTGCTCAAAGAGCTCTTGACGTAAATGCAGGCAGAGAAGCTGTAGAGCTGATTATTGGCAAGAAGGGTAGCTCAGATCCAACAACAAACGTAAGAAGTGCTTTGATTACCGCAAAAAACCAATTCGCTTCTTTGGCTGACTTGAATCCGGGAGATATTGAAAATATCAACAGGCTCACAAATATTTTTATCAGGTTGAATGCTCAAATCAAGGCTAAATTCCCAGCTGAGTATGCCGCTAATTCATAATAAATTGGCAAGGTCTGATTGAACTTATCTAAATTTCAATTCGTCTAATAAGTAGACGGTGTGATGAGATTTGTTTATGGATTTAAGACCTGTGCATTTGACTATTTTCGGGTGCTTGTTTTGGACACTCGGATTGTTTGTGTCCATCTTTTCTGTATGCGATTATTGGTGCCACCATAATCTATTGTCGCAAGTACAGTACTGTATGTGGTATCAGGCCAATTTCAGCTGGTGCCAAATTTTTATTGCTTTTTTGTGTGTTGCAGTCGTCCTTATTACTCGCAAAGAGTGCTTTGGAGTATTTTTGTACTTAATGGCCAACCAAGCTATAGTTTTTGGACTGTTGCAAGCACCAACTCCATCACTCCACGATTATTATTTTGTACCTGATCGAACGATTTTTTTGAGCGCACACATTGAAGATGGGCTTGGACTCAAAACGTCGGTCATTCAAGAAATAGAAATCAATCACCAAAAAGTAAAAAGTACAAGCAGTATTTATCCAAATGAAATCAAACAAGGCAAGCACGTTTTGATTCAAGCGCAATCAAAATCACTTGAAGGGATGAATTTAAACAGCATTGCTCGCTTTCTGAAAAATCGCATATTCAGCCGCTTGAACATATTGCACGAACAGGTCATTGGCGATTGTCCTTTCCGTTTGCCCGTTTTTGTGCAGATGCGAAAATGTATGGTCGAGAGGCACGAGCTAATTCTTGGTAAAACAAATGGTGCTTTATTAGCTTCTATTGTGCTTGGAGATAAAGTAGTAGATTTGCCATCAGTGGTAAAAAACAATTTTAGACGTTCAGGTGTATCGCATCTGCTCGCTGCTTCTGGGTTCAATCTATCTATTTTTGTTACCGCTATGTGTTTGGTCTTGCGACTTTTCACTCGCTTTGGTTTGTTAGTGTCTACTGCAGGAGTAATCTCGGTTATAGGATTTGTATTACTTGCAGGACCTTCGCCATCAGTGATACGAGCGGCAATTTGGGCAATCCTGCTTTTGTTATTCAAGCTTAGTGATAGACGCATTAACCTGATTGCATTGCTTGCATTTTCAATGTTTCTTCATTTAGTTATAGATCCGTTTTCGATATTAGATATCGGTTGGCAGCTATCTTACGCGGCTACTGCAAGCATTGTTTGTGGAGTAGAAAATATTGCGTTGCAGAAACAAGAAGCTAAATTGTCACTCTTAAAATCTCTCTTGTCGTGGTTTTGCTCGGCAAGTGCGGTGGTTCTAATGGCTCAGGCAGCCATTCTTCCTTTGGCTTGTCTTTATTTCAAGCAAATAAATACTTTGTTTCTGATCGTGAATCTTTTGCTCGAGCCACTGGTGGCACCACTTACGATACTAGGGTTTGTTTCTTCATGGTTGTCTTTGACAGGTAGAGAAGCTGCATGGTGTCTTGATATTCTTGCTTTTTATCCGCTTGAATATATGTTG
This sequence comes from uncultured Candidatus Obscuribacterales bacterium, assembly GCA_964519785.1. GTDB lineage: Bacteria > Cyanobacteriota > Vampirovibrionia > Obscuribacterales > Obscuribacteraceae > Aved-18. Next base: position 136,770 of record CAZFKB010000001.1, read on the forward strand.
TTGGTGACAAAAATTTTTTCGGGTCTCGAGTTTTCGCAAATAAATATCAAACCCCCTCCAGTCTGGATTTTGATTGAATATACATTTGCATTTATCTACTTCATCGTGACCAAACAAATATGCAAGCGAGATTTTAAATTCGCTTGCATAGTATTTTTGCTTTCGTTATCGCTTCTGCTAGTTAGTTCTATTTGCCCATAGCGGCGAAATAGACTGCGCAAGCGTGATCCAGATACTCGCGAGATAAGCGCGGGTCTGTTTGTAAGAAGGTGCAGAGGTTGATTACCTGGTCGACAACGTCACGCGGATGGCAGCATCGCATTGTGCGTTTACCTGAGCGATATTGTGAGTCGATTAAGTAATTGACCGCTTCTTCGTTGTAAGGAACGCCCGTACGCTGACAATATTGCAAGAAAATCCATTTGAATTCGTCTTCGGTTGGACTTGCGATATTGATTTTGTATGGAATCCGTCTCAAGAAGGCTTCGTCTACGAGGTCTGATGGGTTCAAGTTAGTCGAGAAAACGAGTAACTGTTCAAACGGTACTTCCAGTTTTTTACCAGTGTGTAGAGTTAAATAGTCGACACGTTTTTCCAGAGGTACAATCCATCTGTTCAAGAGCGATTTGTGGTCGATTCTTTGACGACCAAAGTCATCGATCAGTAGCAAGCCGCAATTGGACTTTAGCTGAATTGGAGCTTCATAGAGTTTGGTACCATAGTCGAATTGCAATTCGAGCATGTCGATGGTCAATTCACCACCAACCACTACGCAAGGACGCTGGATACGCACCCAGCGGTGGTCGTAGTCGCGTGGATAGTTTGCAGCTGATACAGATTCGTGGTTGTGACTGTCGAATACACGGATAATTTGTCCATCGCACTCTACAGCGTACGGAATGAATATGTGACCTTTGAATGAGCGTACGATACGCTCTGCAATTGATGTTTTTCCATTACCAGGTTCGCCAAACAAGAACATCCCGCGTCCAGAATTGATTGCTGGACCTACCGAGTTGATTGTGCGGCGGTTGACCATGATGTCTGAGAAAGCAACTTCAAGGTCACGTGGCGTAACTGATTCGCGACGGATTGTTTGATACTTGAGCGAGTCGATATAGCGGTTCCACGGTACAGGGCACGGTCCAACATAAGCGTTGTGGTCGAAATAGGCTCTGGCGCGGTCGCGTCCCTTTTCTGTTGGGGTGTATTCATAGTCGGCAAGACCGCCTGAAGTTCTAACTTCAACAAGCAATTGCTTCTTGAGAACCTCTAGGATTTCTTCCACCAGTTTGAATGGCAACATGGTACGCGAAGCAATTTCGCGACCCAGGGCGAAGTTGACCATATAGATGTCTTTGAGGATCAACTCTTCCAGGAAGCCTTCCTTCAACCCTGTTTCAGCAATGGAGTTGGGATATGGCGGAACGAATTCCTGCTGTTGTTGAAAACCTGTTGTTGTTTTGACCTGTGGAGGCATAAATGCTTACCGATCCTTGTTTGAATGAACTAGAACTTCCGAGCTCGCGTTTAAGACGATTATTGTACGTCAATTAGCGCTAAATACATATAACTAATCTACCACTTTTAGCGATTCACTTTACTTCCTGAAGGCACTGGAGGCAAGAGAGTTCGGATTTTTTTTGACATTCCTTCGAGTTCCTGCGAATGATCGGCGGTGCCGAAACGGTCCAGACAATACACTTGGGTAAACTGATGCAATAATGCCTTAAGTTCAACACTGGCTGGTGAACCCAATTTTTCCAGCTCGGCAAATGCGACGTCGGCTTTGGCAAGTACGTTTAAAGGTGTATCTGAAGGCACTCTTTGCACGTTGTAAGGTCTAAGCCATTCAACCACACGCAAATAGATTTCGGAACTTGGCTTGCTAATCTGGTCTGTTGCAAAGGGATTGCGTGGGCGCCATTTTTTTATCAGATAAACAAAGAGTGCAAGTGCTGAAACGAATACAAGCGCCACAGCTATGCCAGCCCATGAAATAAGAGCCAGAATTTCAGTAACCTGATTAAGCCAGCCAAAATCACTCTTGGTGTTCAGTAAAGCAAATGGATTATCTGATTTGTCGTTTTTCTTTTTCTTCTCGGCAGAATTTTTTGGTGTTTTGTCGAGCTTGCTGCCTTTGATTCCAGCGCCCAGTCCAGCGCCATTTTTGTTGGGTTGTTTATTTTGTTTGTTGATTGAGCGAATCAAATCTGAGTTGGCGAGTGCCGATATCCAGTTGGTGGCACTATTCGATTTTCGGTCTGTTTCAGGATAGTTTGCATTAGGACTGGGAGTCGGATCGAATGGCACCCAGCTCCAGTTGGGTAAATAAATTTCGCCCCAGGCGTGGCCGTCTTTCAGGCGAACTTCATAAAAGCCTGTGTTTTTGTTTAGTGTTCCAGGCAAATACCCGCCAGCCATGCGGGCCGGAATGCCGATGCTTCGACACATAGTAACGAAGGCAGAAGAGAAGTCAACACAGTTTCCTTCGCGTGTGCGGAAAAGAAAGTTATAGACGAAGTCTCCTTTGCTCATTCTTTTCAAATCTGAATTTTGATATTTGCAATTCTTGTGCAAATATTCGCTAATGCGTTGAGACTGCACAAACCAGTTGTCGTCCTTTCCTGCTACTTTGCGAGCCAGTGCTCGCACTTCTGTCGGGAAGTCTTCTGGAAGTTCGGTGTATTTCTCGATCAGTTCTTTTTCTATCTTTTCCAGCTCTTGTGCGTTTGGTCCTTCGAAGTAGGAACTGGAACGTCGCACCAGATGCTCCATTACGTCGGCTTTGTAAACAGGTAGATGAGAAATGACAGTGTAGGAAATGCCATCTTTTAGAGGTTGATCAACTCTGATTGAGCCATCTGCTTGTGCAGTAAGATTTTCGAAATTACCGTTTACAGCTTCTGGAATCCAGTAAGCGGGAAGCATATCGCCAAGCAATTGCGAACTGACTGTTATTTCTTGTTTGACTTCCACAGTCTGACAATCTGGTGGCAACAAAAGTGAATTCGCGTTGCCTACGTCGAACCAGCCTGATTTTTCAGATTTGAATGTGATTCCTGCAACAGGACCACTGCGTGTCCAGCCCTTTCCATCATAAGAATCGTAGGTGATTCGTCTTGTGTAGCCCGGTCGCGCAGAGGCAACTTTGAATACTACGGTTTCAAGATCTGCTTGGCTGGGTGCTGCTTGCGAGGGGTCATAAGATTGTACTTGTTGATCAGAAGTTGCTGTTATATTTTTGGCTTCTTCTATTGAACGAACTTGATTTGTACTTTGTTTGCCATCAGCTGTGCTGGTTTTGTTACCAGGACCAGAACCAGAGCCTGAGCCGCTGCCTGAGCCGGAACCGCTGCCCGCCCCAGAACCAGAACCAGGAATTGTTCCATTACCTGGAGCGCCAGCACCAGATGCAGTGGCGCTGGCTGGTGAGCCGTTTGCTCCACTTGCAGTGGCAATTGAGCCGGTTTGAGTTCCGGAGCCGGTTGCCGTACTGCTGATTAGTTTCTTGGCTCCGCTTCCAGCCTGACTTGATCTATCTCCATGGCTAAACTGAGTGGTGCCGCCGCCAAGGCCCGGGACCGTAGCGACATAAGGAGCGATGAAATTCTTGGTTATTACGCTCAATAAAGAATCGCTTCTTGGAAAATAGAAGAAAACTAGTATGGACAAAACTGGCAAAATCAAAATTGGAGTTAGTACAACGAGCGATACAGCCTTGCGATATTCGGTGCTGTGGTCTTGAGCCAGTGAGCCCGGTCTGGCAGACTGCAAATTGGCAAGCGAAGTTGGTCCTAATGTTTTGGTTTGCGATACTGCTACGAAGTAAAGCAAAAACGAAAGGAGCAACATATAGCTTATGAGCCAGAATACAAAAACCGCACTGGTTGTGAGGCAGGCAGAGCAGGTCAATAAGCCAATTCCTATCAGAGTGGAGACTGCAAATTCCTGTCTGGTTTTAAGATCGAAACAGTGCAAGGCTTGCAGTCCGGCAAGTACTTGAACCAATGGTGAAAGCAGGTTTAAATGCCCATTCATAAACATCATGGTGCATTGCAAAACAAATGCGCCTACGACAAAAATGGCTCCAGCAAAGGGAATGATCGGCAACCAGAACGGTCGTTTGTCGCTGAATAAATACGATGTATAACTTCCAATAAATGCAAGCCACAAGTAGAGCAGCGTTATGCCAGGGTGCAACTGTATGTACGAGCAAGAGCACGTAATGATCAGGCATGCCATAAACGCAGTGCATACGCGCACGGTAACCGATTTTTCAAGCGACGACTGTGCGATGGTGCTCATAAGGCAGAAATCTCATCATAATTTTGAAGCGTTGCAATAATTCGCCCAGGAGAAGCAGATGCAGAACCTCGTCGGTCGGCTGAGCCTAGACCTGTGTGCAACGGAATATTTTTATTGACTCCTTCAATATCTTGCCACGCTTTTTCTTTGGCCGCTTCTTTGGTAATTTGCTTGAATCTGCGCGAGAGTACCCATAAGTCGACTCCATTGGAATCGGCATTTTCTGCGTTTTCTTTGACCGGTAATACGGCAAGCAGAGCCAATTTGCTATCAACTCCAAAGTGCGGGACAGGTGCTTCAAAATCATCTTTGCTGGTAAGTGGTTGAACACGGGCAAGCATTTGCGACCATCTCGCCATACCTGCGGTCAAAAGAGGCATGTCTAGCAGAAATTCTGGTTGCGCTGCCGATGGTTCTTCTGGATCGGGAATCACATACAGGTAAGGGGAGCCACCCATGCGAAATCCCAGATTCAACAGGGATGTTGCTGCAGATACAGCTAGTTCGAATTGTTCCTGACTTTTCCAGGGCGCCATTAAGTCGAGCAAGACATCATAACTGGGCAAGCCTTCGTGTTCGAATTCACGCACAAGCAATTTTCCTGCTTTTGCTGAAGATGCCCAGTGAATCAAACGGATCCCGTCGCCAGTAACGAACTCGCGCAGAGATTTTACTGAGGTCGACGGTGCAGTCGCAGTTGAACGTGACGCAGAGGACATTAAAGCTGTATTGCCGGATGCTCGAAGACGGTATAAAAAGGTGCCTGGCACGCCAGTCGAGCTAGGGAAAACGACTAGTTTTTTGTTGTCTAATACGGTTTCAGAATTTATATCAAAACTTCGTGACCACCATGCAAGACCAAAAGGAAAACAACAAAAGGTTTGAATTGATTGGACTTCGTAAACGCCTCTGCCAATAGAAGGATTCTGAGCCATTATCCATTCTTCATTGATAATGGTATCAATCGAAACTGGTTCGAGCACACTAAATTTTTGACGCGAATCTATATTTTTTAAATCAATGCGAACCACAAGCCATTTGACTGGAAAAATGTGAGCGAACTTCATTGAGCCAAGCATTCGGTCGAGCCTAATGCGCACATTGAGTTGATCGCCCGCCACCAGATCATGCGGCAAAGAAGCGCTTACCGTAACATCGAAGACTTGAAAAAATGGCAAAATTACAGACATGGCGATGGTAGTGAAACCGCCTGCTGTAAGCAAGTATAGCCAGTCGTTACCGGTCTCTGCTGCAAATAAATATAAGAGCAAAATTGCCGAAAGAAAGTAATAGAAATTCTTTTGCACTATCAGCGAGTAAGATCCTGTTAGTGCAGGCAGACCAAAGTTAAGCCCTTCAAGCGAAAATTTCTCACCTTGTGAAGCAAGTGGAAATCTATACTGGTACGGGGATTTCTTCGAGTATTCTTTCAATAAGTTCAGCATGGCTTACTCGACTTTCCCGAACTTTGGGGATAATTCTGTGTCCCAGTACAAATGGAGCCAAAAATTTCACATCGTCTGGTTGCACGAAATCTCGTCCATCTATAAACGCATTAGCTTGAGCTGCTCGCATTAGAAGTTGACTTCCACGAGGGCTTACACCGAGCACTACTGCTGGATGGCTACGGGTGGCACTGACAATCGAGACGATATAGTTTTTTACTGAAGGTTCGACAAAAACTTCTTTTACGGCCTGGCGTGCTTCGAGCACCTGCTTTTCGGTAAGTACTGCTTTCGCTTCAAAAGAACCTTCTTTTAAAGTTTTGTCCAGAATCTCGATTTCCTGATGGAGCTTGGGATAGCCAAGCGACAATGCAATCATAAATCGGTCAAGTTGCGCTTCAGGCAAGGGGAAAGTACCGTGATACTCGATAGGGTTTTCAGTGGCTATGACAAAAAATAAATCGGGCAATTTGCGAGTGGTACCATCTGTGGTGACCTGCATCTCTTCCATCGCTTCAAGCAATGCCGATTGTGTCCTTGGTGTTGCTCGGTTAATTTCATCTGCAAGCAAGATGTTAGTAAAAATTGGTCCCGGTCTAAAGGTAAAAGTACTTTCTTTGGAATCGAAAATACTTACACCCGAAACGTCGGAGGGTAGCAGGTCTGGTGTACATTGGATACGAGTGAATTTCGAATCGATAGAAGTCGCTAGTGATTTGGCTAGCAATGTTTTGCCAACACCAGGAACGTCTTCAACCAGAACGTGACCACCTGCAAGCAGACATAAAACGGTCAAACGTGCCGCCTGGGTTTGCCCCACTAGCACGCCGTTAATATTGTTGAGTAAGCTCTGTGCTCTTTGGCTCTGATAAGCCGGACTCATGATTGTCTTTTGGGCCGATGCTGTAGAGATAGAGCCGTGTTGCGCTTCGTTTGCCTGACCTTGCCCAATTTTGAGCGTATCGCCCTGATCGCCGTTTTCTTCTGGCACGCTTGATTCTCCTAACCTGCTAGAAATTTACCCTTGAAGAAGTATGTTAAACTGACAATTTATTATTGGATATACGGTTGTCAAAGATGGCGCGCGATTCACTAACGTTCCAACAGACTATTCATGCCCTTAACGATTTTTGGGACAAACAAGGTTGTTTGATCCTTCAGGCTTATGACCTGGAAAAGGGTGCTTCCACCATGAATCCGGGAACGTTTTTACGAGTTCTGGGTCCGGAACCCTGGAGAATGGCTGTGACCGATCCATGCAGACGCCCTACAGATGGACGTTATGGCGACAATCCCAACCGTTTACAGCATTATTTTCAGTATCAAGTGATTTTGAAACCGTCTCCTGACGACGTGCAAGAAGTTTATTTAGACAGTTTGCGCGTGCTTGGAATCAACCCCGAAGAGCACGATATTCGTTTTGTAGAAGACAATTGGGAGTCGCCTACCCTTGGTGCTTGGGGAGTTGGCTGGGAAGTTTGGCTCGATGGACTTGAAATTACTCAGTTTACTTATTTTCAGCAAGCAGGCGGGCTTGATGTAAAACCAGTGGCTGCTGAAATCACTTATGGACTTGAGCGTATTTCCATGTACTTACAGAACGTGGATAGCGTCTATCAACTGAAATGGAACGACAGCGTTTTGTACGGTGAGCTCTACCATAATAATGAAGTGGAGCAGTCCAAATACAATTTTGAAAAAAGCAATGCTGAGGTTCTGCCAAGCTTGTTTGAAACGCACGAAGGTGAAGCCGATAGATTGCTTGGCGAAAAACTGGTGATGCCAGCCTATGAGCAAATCTTGAAATGCTCCCATACATTCAATCTCATGGACGCTCGAGGAATTCTTGGGCGCGACGAGCGAATGGCCACTATTTTGAGAATAAGACGATTAGCCGAGAAAGTGGCTCGTGCTTATCTGGAGCAGCGAATCGAAATGGGATTTCCTTTGATAAAAGAGGAAAGTGTTCGCCAGGCTCTTGCCAGTGAGTACAAAGACAAGTTTTTGACAGCTAAAGCATAGCGCTTGTATATACGTCGGGCAAATTTCTAGCGAATTAAGCTTCCAGGGCTGATTTTGTCGGTTTATTATCACTATTTTTGGGTATAGTGTTGATAGGTCTTGTTTGGTAGCTTTTAGTATTAGATGCCCGCTAATAATCGTATTTCGAAAAAATTCGTCTATTCTCTTTTGGCATTAAGCTTTTTTGCCACTAGTTCGCTTCTTGCTCCTATCAAAGAAGCTTCTGCCATGAGCGGTTCTATTGGCGGGTCGTTCAAGCGCGCTTTATTTAAATCGAAAAAGAAAAGTGCCGGCACAAAGCAATCCAGAAATTCTCACGAGCCTCAATCTAGACGAAGTCTGGCTAAGGCTGGTCATTCAGGAAAAGTAGGCAAGAAAGGAAAAGCACTTCTAGCAAAGTCGAGCAAGAAAAACAGTCGAGGCAAAAAAGCTAAAGTCGGACCAGTCGTTGTTGTACATACTCCAGCACTAGAATCGCTTTCGGATTCTCTCAGTACCGCTACGCTGAAACCCGGTCTGGTTCACAAAATGTATCGCGGCCGATTACATGTCAATGTAGTCGAGGTTGATTTGAAAAACAAAGATCTGGCAGTGCGTCCTTATCTTGCCTCAGATTATTTCAACAAACTTAAAACCACAGAAGAGCATGCTAAAGAAAGTGGTGCTCTGGTTGCGGTTAATGCAAACTATTTCAAAAAAGACGGAACGCCTCTTGGCACTTTACTTATGGATGGCGAGTGGATTGCAGGGTCTATCTTCAACCGTGTAGCCATGGGTATTACAGAATCTCGCGATGTTAAATTTGATCGTGTAGACGTGCATGGTATTTTGAATACTTCTAATCCCGACATACCGTCTTTGTGGGTGAACACCGTTAATCAACCTCGAAGATCCGGTGCTCATCTGATTTTGTACACCCAGCGCTGGGGCAGTCATGTCAAAATACCTTATGATGGTTGTCTCGTTGCCGTTAGCAATACTGGCGAAGTCATTGGAACTGACGCACGCAGTCTTTATATTCCAAATGGTGGCTTTGTTCTTTGTGACAAGAAAGACAGCAAGCTGGCCCAGCTAAAGCGCTCGGACCATGTGTTTTTGAGCTGGAAAACAAATCCATCAAACTGGTCAGATGTTGTTCAGTCGGTTAGTGGTGGACCAACTCTAATCAGAGATGGAAAGCTGCTCGTTGATGTACAAGATGAAAAGTTTGGAAAGAGTTTTTCCACTGCCAAAGTCTCGCGTCGCACCGCCTGCGGTGTCACAGCCGACAAGAAAATGATTATTATTACCGTCGAAGGACAGCACAATATCTACAATCTAGCCAAGCTCATGCTCAAGCTGGGTTGTGTCGATGCGATGAATCTCGATGGTGGTGGCAGCACATCAATGGTTGTGATGGGCAAGACTGTCACTCAAAATAGGAGCTCACAAAGGCGTGTGGCGGCAAGTCTTGTAGTTATGGATTCAGATGCTGCCCGGGCACTGGTTAAGACACCCACTCGCAACTATACTCCCAAACAAGAGATTGCCGATTTCGTAGGTGAAGAACCCGCACTAGCAATGGAACCGTTTAAGGCGCGTTCTGTTTTTCTTACTGAAAACGATGTCACGCGCGACCTTACTTGTGCTTCCAGCGGTTTTACTCAAGACGTAGTTGCTATGGAAATGGGGCTCAAGAGCAGCGTTCCTGAAACCGAGCTCCTTGCTGGACTTGTCCAGAATCTGATCACTATTGAAAATCAAGCAGAAAAAAATGCTACTCTTTTAGAGCTGAAGCCATCGAAGCGTTCTAGAAAAATGCTGAAATTGCATCAAAAGGTTGAAAACAAGTTTCTTTTACCTTTTAGATTCGGCAGACCTAAGAGTTAGTCGGAGATTTCTCAATGACAAAAAAATATGCAGTAGGGGTCGACTTTGGCGGCACCAAGGTACTTTCTGCTGTAGTTAACATTGAAACCGGTGAAATCCTTGCTTCTGAGAAGAAAAAACGCAAACAAGCAAAAGAACAAGACGAAGTTGTAAGTAAGATTTGCAACACCATCGATGAAGCTTTACAAGAAGCAAGTGTTCCTATCGACCAAATTCTGGGTATTGGAATCGGTGCAGCCGGTATGACCGACAGACAAAACGGCATTTTACTTGCTGCTGCAAATATAGGGTCTACCAATGTCAAACTGGCTGAGCCTTTGACTCAAAAATATGGGGTTCCTGTCCAGCTGGGCAATGATGTAGAAGTTGCCACTTTAGCCGAAAAGAATTTTGGTGCCGGAGTCAATTGCGAGAATTTCTTGTGCGTATTTGTCGGAACGGGTATTGGTTCTGGCGTTGTAGTCAACGGCTCGATACTGCGTGGACACACTGGAGTAGCGGGTGAAATCGGCCACACCACATTATTTCCAGACGGCAGACAATGTGGTTGCGGTGGTCATGGATGCCTTGAAGCCTATGCTTCGCGCACAGCAATAGCCAAAGCAATCGTAGCAAGGATTCGTCGTGGTGAAGAGTCGGTCCTTGCCAATCAAATCGATGAGTCTAAGGGCATTTTGCGCTCCAAAGCAATTTTTCAGGCTCTAGCAGGCGGCGATAAGTTGACCGAAGATGCAGTCAAGCAAGGTGCTGAATTCTTGGGGATCGGACTTACATCTTCTTTGACTTTGCTCAATCCGGAGAAGCTCATTCTGGGCGGCGGTTTAATCGAATCGGTGCCTCACTATTTTGAAACAGCAAAAGACGAAATCCAAAAACGTATTCTGCCTATAACGGGTTCTAAATTGATTATCGAGAAATCTGTTTTGGGAGATTATGCAGGAGTAGTTGGAAGCGCTCTTTTGATTTTAGAACAAAAAGAGCTTTATCCCGAAAAATTTGCCGCGCATGAAATCGAGACTGTAAGTACGATTTAATTCGATTTGGTATTGATTCAGATCCTAATTTTGCGTCGCAATGAAATCTACCTATTTTAAATTCAAACTGTTACTTATTCTGGCTGCCATAGCACTACTGGCGGTGCCAGGAATGCTTGTCGTCAATATGATAAATATGCCTGGCAAATCATATGACGGCGAATTCGAAGAACTCAAAGGGCACGAAGTCGAGATAGAGAGCCAGCTAAAAGAACATGTCGAAAAGTTGGGCGGAAAATTTGGTATTCGCAATAACCAGATAACTCTGCAAATGAGTTTGAATTATATTACTGATAGGCTTAAATCTTATGGATATGTTGTAAAAGAACAAAAATACAATGTTGATACCATGCAGTTACGTAATATCGAGGCTGAAAAAAGAGGCACTCAAAAGCCTGATGAAATCATAATTCTTGGTGCTCATTATGATTCGATTTATTCTAGTCCAGGAGCTGACGACAATGGTTCTGGTGTTGCAAGTGTTCTGGAAATGGCAAGACTGTTTTCAGAAAGAGAGTGCAAGCGCACCATTAGATTCGTTTTTTTTGCAAGTGAAGAACCGCCTTACTTTAGAAGCCACTCGATGGGCAGTTACCATTATGCAACCAGATGCAAGCAACTCAATGAAAATTTGAATGCGGTGCTCATTTTTGAATCTCTTGGTTATTACACAGACGATCTCAACTCGCAACGCTATCCTTTGGCATATCTGCCAGGTTATCCAGAAAAAGGTAATTTCATTGGATTTGTTTCGAACCTAAATTCACAAAAGCTATTGAAAAAATGCGTGAGCGCCTTTCGCAGTAGCACAAATTTCCCCTCGCAAGGTATTTCCGCTCCTGAGTGGCTAACCGGGATAGACTGGTCGGATCAAATGTACTTTTGGAAATACAATTTTCAATCAGTTATGATTACCGATACTGCTTTATACAGAAACCCTTACTATCATACAGGTGCTGACACGCCCGAAAAGTTGAATTATCCTTGTTTTGCGCGTGTTGTAGGAGGTATGGAAACAGTGGTAGCCGCACTGGCGAATTACGACTGATTTGGGTGTCAAGTTAAATTTCCCTGCCACTTGTAGTGGTGGCATTCTGGCACGAGTGAAAAAATTGTCTGCTATGAAAATTGTAGGACAATGGATTGAAAATCATGGAACGCAAGCAATCTTCAAATTCGGGCCCCATCAGAGAACTGGAATGGTTAGCGTATTATTTCGTGGAGCATGGCAAAAACGAAATAGCTGGTCAAATCTTTGAAGAAGTCAAGCGGATGCGCTCTAAGCTCAAAGATATCAGGTTTGGCACAGGTCATCCCGATAAGCGCAGCGTGAGCGGATTAGAAGAGCAAGAGAATTGACTCCAGAGTTTTAATATGTTTGAACATTATGTTCCTATCGGCGATTCGATGACTATCGATTTTTATGCCGCAAGTGATGCTCATTCAAAAGGTCACACACATCTCGACCAGGTGGGGGCTGCATCACTACTGTTCGCGAATAATAGCGAGATTTTTCCTGAGTTTGCAGGAAACGATCTTGTGTCACTCTATCCTGGAATTAAATTTGCAGATCTTTCGTTTGATGGGGCGACAATAGAGTCATTGCTTGATCATAAATTCCAGGCAAAGCTCGCCCACTATGAACATAGCAAAGACATTATCACTGTCACAGTTGGTGGCAATGATTTGCTTGAAGCACTGAATGCTTTTGAAATGAAACGAATAAAATCGCTTGAAGAGAGTCTTTTGAAGATTCAAGATAATTTTGAAAAGTTACTTTCGACTTTTGAGAAAATTTGTCCCAAGAGCAAATTTATAATCACTACTCTTTATGATCCCACTGATGACACAGGTATCATGCCTTGCGCCAGAGAATTGCATTCTGAGTTTGATGTTAAATATCTTACTAGTTTCAACCAATTTGTTCGCAACAGCGCTTCCCGTCACGGTTTTAGCGTGGCTGACGTATACTGGCATTTTATGGGTCATGGCTCTATGTGTGGGCACGAAAGTAATTTCTGGTATTGGAAACCGCATCCCATCGAGCCTGGACTAACCGGGGCTAGTGAAATCAGAAGAGTCTGGCTTGATGTTATTCGAACTTTTTGACGGATTTTTTTTTGAAGATTTGCCGCGATTACGGATATGTTCTATATCCACGTAGATCTTTTCTGCCAGATCTTCTCGGTTGTGCATGATGAAAAATTGAGCTAGCCATTTTAGCTCTTTCATCGATTGAACATTATTTGAATCTTGTGGTGACATGGCATCAAGTCCTTCTTGTCATCAATTAAATAGCACAGGTGTAATTTGCTGATGCGAAAAAAATGGCCAGGAAGGCCGATTGGATGAGGTTTTATACCGCATGGTCTATACTCTAATTTGTGGCCTAAATATCTCAACGATGTGAGGGCGTTAGGAAATTTCTGTAGTTCCGTTTTGCTTTCTCTGGCATTGGTCTAGCCACTGGTGTTTTGACGATTGACTCATTTTATTTTTGGGATAGTTGAAGTAATAGACCGGTCGGTCTATTATGGGTGCATACAAGCAAGCGCTGCAAGCAACAATCACTTTAGGAAAGGAAATAAAACACATGAAAGTTTTAGATGACAAACAACAACAAGCAGTAAATAAAAGACTGAAAGGAAAAATCGCTTTAGTGACTGGTGGTTCTCGTGGGATCGGTACCGCGATAGCCAAACGTCTCGCCGAAGAAGGGGCAACCGTTGCATTAACTTATTCGAAAAATAAAGGTTCAGCAGAAGAGGTCTTGCGTCAAATCAATGCAGACGATACCAGAGCGTATGCTTATAAAGCTGATGTAGCCTCGGATAAAGAAGTAAATCAATTAATCGATCAAATAAAAAGAGACCACGGCAAATTGGATATTCTGATCAATAATGCCGGCGTCTGGGAGGGCGGATCGCTTGAAGATGTAGAAGTAGAGCAGTTCGACCGTATTTTTGATGTGAACGTAAGAGGCGTAATCGCCACAACCAAAGCAGCACTCGAAATACTTCAGGACAATGGACGAATCATCAATATCTCTTCGGTTGCCGCCACTTTTGCCACACCTGGTATGAGCATTTATTCTGCAAGCAAAGCTGCTCTTGACTCACTGACCAGAATCTGGGCTCAAGAATTAGGCGCAAGAAAAATCACAGTTAATGGCGTAGCGCCAGGAACCACCGCAACCGATATGTATCACCAAGCTTTATCTGATGAAGCTAAAGCTGCGTTCAACGAGAAAACAGCATTAAAACGCGTTGGTGAGCCAGAAGACATTGCAGCAGTAGTAGCTTTTCTTGCCTCGCCAGATGGTGGCTGGGTAACTGGAAAAACAATTGCAGCAGATGGTGGAATCAACATTTAGTTGGTTTGAATCAAATTTTTCTGACCTAACCGCAAGATAAGAGGGGCGTCTCAACCGTCCCTCTTATGTGGTTTTTAATCGAAATTAGAAATGACTTCGTTTAAGAATGTTCTGAAAAATTCTCTGTCTTCGTCAGTTATTGATCTAAATGTATCTTCCAGGCATGATTGTGCTAACTGAGGTAAAACTTCGATCAGTTCAAGCCCTTGTTTGGTTAGATAAATTCGTGAGCATCGTTTATCTGTTTGATCTTGTTTGCGTGTGATTAATCCGCGCTCTTCCATTCGCTCTAAAACACCAGTGAGCGAACCTCCTATTTGTTCTAGAAATTCACCGACTTCGCTTGTTAAAACGCCGTCGTTTTGCCAGAGTCGACACAATACGATCCAGTGCGTGGTGGTAACGTTATAGGGGTCGAATTTTTCGGTACAATCGCGAGTTATTAAGAGCGAAAGCAATTTCATTCTATATCCAAGCGAATAAGGCGGCAGTATGTGCGCATGCTGGGCGGGAATCAAAGGTGAGCTCAATGGTAGCTCGCACTTGTGAGCGGGGCTGAGGTTATTTATTGCTCGATTTACTAAAGCCGAAAATCGCTCCTGCTCTTGTTTGCTTACATTGGTGAAAGCTTTTGCCCAGATGCGCTCGACTTTTTCAGGAAGAATGTCGAGCAAATGAACGCCTTCATCTGTAAGCCAGGCACGCCAGATTCGACGATCATTCCTATCTCGTTTGCGTTTAATTAGTTTGCGTTTTTCCATCCGGTCCAAAACGCCTGTTAAAGTGCCACCTACTTGCTGAACTTGTTTGGCGATATAAGTGACTGGCAGACCATCCTGACGCCAGAGACAACTCAGAATAACCCAGTGATTGCGTGTGAGTCCAAGTGGCAACAAAATTTCGTTCAAGTCGGTAGTAAGAAGTGCTGTGGCGCGTTTGTTCAAATAGCCTTGTGATTGGCGATTAAAGAAGTGTGGGTAAGCCAGAATAATTTGGCTTTTGCGCTCGTCACTGATCTGGGTTTTTGACATGATCACGATTTTAGCACGGACTCGTCAGTCAAGAGGATGCAAAAAGTCCCAAATCACCAGCTCTATTTGTGTTTGAAAAATATAGCTAGTCAGAATATTTCGTATAAACTATAATATTTTACAGAGCCTCTAAAGAGCACTTTCATAAACATCCATGTGGATTGTCGAACTAGCCCTGCGCAGACCTTACACCTTTGTGGTGATGTCTATATTGATCGCCTTTCTTGGGGTGTTTAGTTTTTTACGCATGCCCACCGATATTTTTCCAAATATCAATGTTCCGGTAGTTACTGTTGTCTGGTCATATAACGGCTTGCCAGCGGAAGATATGGAAAATCGACTCACTACAATTTGTGAGCGCGCCATAACCACGACAACAGGTGATATTGAGCACATCGAGTCTAATTCTATCGATGGTATTTCGGTAATCAAAATATTTTTGCATCAGGGTGCAGACGTTGGTAAAGCTGTTTCTACCATCTCGGCTATTTGCAATACAATGCTCAAAATTGCACCACCTGGGATCACTCCGCCACTAATAACAGCATTTAGCGCATCTGACGTGCCTGTTCTACAGCTTGGAGTGGGTGGTAAAAAATATTCCGAATCTGAGTTATTCGACTTTGGTCTAAACTTTATCCGAACAGGGCTTTCAGGTACGCCTGGAGCGCAAATTCCTCTGCCATTTGGTGGCAAAATGCGCCAGGTCATAGTCGACTTAGATCCGCAACAACTGCAAGCCAAGGGACTTTCACCAGCTGATGTTGCAAATGCAGTTACTTCTCAAAACGTTATTATTCCAAGTGGTTCCGCCAAAATTGGCAATATGGAATATGCTGTTCAGTTGAATAGCAGTCCCAAAACTATTGAAGGTTTCAACGACTTACCCGTAAAACAATCGGGCAATTCGACTGTGTACTTGAAAGACGTAGCGCATGTGCATGATGGTTTTGCAGTACAGACTAATATAGTCCACCAGAACGGTGTTCGCTCCACGCTTATAAACATTTTGAAAACCGGTGGCGCATCGACTATAGATGTAGTGAAAAAGGTTCGCGAGGCTCTACCTAGAGTTCTTGCAACTCTTCCAGCCGATCTTGAAGTCACTTTGATGTCTGATCAGTCAGTATTTGTGAAATCAGCTGTCGATGGCGTCATTAAAGAAGCCGCTGTAGCTGCTGGGCTTACTGCACTATTGATTTTGCTATTGCTTGCCAGCTGGCGCAGTACGGTGATTGTCGCTATTTCTATCCCTTTATCCATTTTGGCTTCAATAGTATGTCTTGGGTGGCTTGGTGAAACACTGAATACCATGACCCTTGGTGGTCTGGCGCTTGCGGTCGGCATGCTTGTGGACGATGCTACAGTTGAGGTCGAAAATATTCACCGAAACTTAGATATGGGCAAGCCGCTTACGACAGCGATTCTAGACGGTGCGCAACAAATTGCAGCACCAGCTTTTGTTTCAACCTTGTCTATTTGTATTGTTTTCGTGCCAGTTCTATTCTTGACCGAACCGGCTCGTTCGCTCTTTGTGCCGCTTGCAATGGCAGTTGTATTTGCCATGATGTTTTCGTATTTGCTTTCGCGAACGCTTGTTCCTGTAATGTCTAAGGCATTGCTTGGCGCTCAGGTCAAAAATCATTTGAATCCAAAACGCACCTGGATAACGCCAATTTATGAAGGTGTCGACTACGAGTTCGAGCGTTTGCGCGGACAATTCAAAGGCATACTTCGCTTTCTTCTTACTCATACCAAAACCACAGTTTGTTGTTTCCTTCTTTTGTTTGGCGGCTTGTTTTGTTTGTTTCCATTCATTGGGCAGGATTTCTTTCCCGGTGTAGACGCTGGAGCTATCCGTATCCACGTTCGTACACCCACAGGGACGCGAATTGAAGAGACTGAGCAAGTTTTCAAAAAAATCGAAGACGAGATAAAAGTTGTTATTAAGCCACACGACCTTGAGTCGATTATCGACAATATTGGTCTTCCGACAACCGGTATAAATCTGGCTTATGGCGACAATATCACTATTTCCAATTTTGATGGCGAGATATTGATTGGTCTTAAAAAAGAGCATGAAGGTTCGACTTTCGATTATCAAAAGAAAATACGTCGCATGCTTGCTGACAAATTTCCAGAGTGCACAATTTTCTTTCAACCCGCAGACATTGTCAGTCAAATCCTTAATGCAAGCCTTCCGGCGCCGATTGACGTTCAGGTTACAGGACGAGATAAAGTCAAAAATTATCAGGTGGCTCTTGAGTTAAAAGAAAAAATCAAACACGTTCGTGGCGCAGTAGATGTTACTTTGCACCAGGTGATGGATGCACCCCAGCTAAAATTCAATGTAGACAGAACCAAAGCAAATCAGTTTGGATTGACTCAGCGCGATATCGCTCAGTCGGTCCTCATCAGCTTGAGCTCTAGCTTTCAGACTGCACCCTCTTACTGGGTCAATCCTCAAAATGGTGTCAACTATCTGGTGGCAATTTCTACTCCGACTCACAAAATTACTAGTGTCGATGACATTATGAGCACCACAATCAACTCACCCACCGGCAAACCACAGATGTTATTCAATATGGCATCGGTCTCGCGTGGAACAACTGCTGCTGTGATTTCACACCAGCGTATTCAGCCTGTGTTCGATGTTTTTGTAAATGTGCAGGACCGCGACCTGGGTGGTGTCATGTCCGATATCAACAAAATTCTGGAAGAAATGAAGCCAAAGTTACCGCGTGGATCGTTCTTCCACATAAAAGGTCAGGCTCAAAGCATGAATGCCGCCTTTTTGGGGCTGGCTGGTGGTCTGTTGTTTGCAGTATTTCTGGTTTATTTACTGCTTGTAGTGAATTTTCATTCCTGGCTTGATCCGTTTATTATCCTTACGGCAATTCCCGGCGCATTTGCAGGGATTATACTTGCGTTGTTTTGTACCCAGACTACTTTCAGTGTGCCAGCTCTCATGGGTGCCATAATGAGTGTTGGAGTTGCGTCTGCAAACAGTATTCTGCTCATATCATTTGCCAACGAAGCTTTGCATGATGGTGCTACACCAACTGAAGCAGCTTTGAATGCTGCGTTTACGCGATTTCGTCCAGTGCTTATGACAGCATCAGCAATGATTATCGGTATGCTGCCTATGGCGCTTGGATTGGGTGAAGGTGGTTCGCAAAATGCTCCACTTGGACGCGCGGTTATCGGTGGTTTGATGATGGCTACATTTGCTACGCTACTCTTTGTGCCGTGTGCTTTCGCTTTGATTCACAACACCTTGCAAAAAATCCACGATCGAAAAACTAGAGAGGTAGCTTACACACATGCCTGAGGTACAAAAGGTAGAAATGGATAAGTTATCGCCAGAGCGAGAGTCTACGACGCATTTAAAAAAGCCGCCGATGGCGTTTTATGTCATGCTCGCCCTTTTGACTTGTTTAGCCACTGTTCTTATGGTTGTTGGGGTTCTGCCGCGCATATCCAATTCTAAAATGCTCGACAAAGAAGCACAGCGAATCGCTCAATCTGTGCCAGAATTGCCTGCTGTCAAAGTAAGCAAGGCGCCGCCTGTTCAAGAACTCACTCTTCCAGCAAATATCGAGCCCATTCAAGAAATTCCTATCTATGCGCGAACCGATGGATTTTTGAAGCGACGATACGTAAATATCGGAGACAAAGTAAAAACAAATCAGGTTTTGCTTGAAGTTGAAACTCCAGAAGTGATTCAACAATTAAAAGAAGCACAAGCTGAGCACAAGCAAGCATTGTCGCAGCTAAAGTCGGCTCAAGCTGAGCTGGCTCAGTCTAAAGCAACCCTTGCCACCCAAAAAGCAAATGTCAAAAAGGCGCAAGCCGACCTGGCTCTGGCAGAAAGCCAGGTGAGACGTTACGATGACCTCGCCAAAGAAGGCGCTATAAGCCTGGAGCAGCGCGATATGAAACAGCGCGATGTCGACGCGTGCAAAGCTTTGATAGAACAAGCCAATGCAAACGTTGGTGCTGCAAAGGCTCAAATGGAAGCTTATGAGGAGCGCATCTCGGCTGCGCGAGCTACTGTCGAATCTGCCAAGGCTAAAGAAGAGCGCTTCAAGTCACTTGTTTCCTTTCAGTCGATAAAAGCACCTTGCGATGGTGTTATAACTGCATGCAATGTCGATGACGGAGCACTAATAACATCTGGCAGCAGCACTAATGCTAATGTTCTTATTCAGATGGCTCGCACAAATACTCTCCGCGTATATACTTACGTTCCTCAGAGTTTTTATCGCTATGTCCACTCCGGCATGCCGACTGAAATTACAGTCTCTGAATTGCCTGGGCAAATTTTCTCGGGCACTGTAACTCACGTGTCTGGCGGTCTCAATCAAGAATCGCGCACGCTTACATGTGAAGTAGTTATCCCAAATAAAGACGGGAGGTTGATGTCGGGCATGTACGCACAAGTCAAATTCTCCATTCACAGGGATATTTCGCCCATCATCATCCCAAGCAGCGCGCTTATGGTTCGCGGTGACGACGTCAACGTTGTGGTAGTAGAAGGCGAGACGGCTAAGTTCACTAAGATCGCTCTGGGACGTGACTATGGTAAAGAAGTCGAGGTGCAGACGGGACTTCAAGACGGCCAGATAATTTTGAAAGACCCGCCAGTAGACGTTGAAGATGGCGAGCACGTTATAGCTAAGGTTGTAACCGAAAAGATTTCAGATAAGAAAGAGTAGTCAGGCGATTAGCCCAAAACCCAGGACGGTAAAATGTTTCTGGAGGCATTGATTATGGGCACTGAAATTGCAGTTGGTTTGGACGGTTCTGACAGCTCCTGGAAGGCTTTCAGACAATCGATGGAACTTGCGTCGGCTAAGAAAGTGAAGCTGCACGTAGTTTCGGTGCAGGAAGAAATTCATACTTCGCCTAATGCATCTGAAATGATCGTGGCACATGAAACCTCGAAAGAGAAGTTGCAAAAGATTCAAAAGCAAGCTGAAGAGTTGGCGAAGAACGAAGGTCTGACCGTTCAAAACTCGGTAGTGAAGGGCAATCCGGTCGAAGCAATGGTCAACTATGTCAAGAAAAACGATATCGGCGTGCTTGTGATGGGATTCACTGGTCACTCCAGTATTCTTGGCGCTTTGCTTGGTACTCAGGCAGAAAAGCTTGTGCGACACGCTCCTTGCACTGTAATGATTGTGCGTTAGATTCTTGTATGAACGCTAATTCGCGCTTGTCTGAAGCTCTTGCCGCGCATCCCGACGTGCTGGAGTTTATTATTTCGTTGAATCCGCATGATTTTAATAGATTGCGCAATCCTTTATTACGTAAAGTGATGCCACCGCGGATAACACTAGGGCGTATTGCTCGAATGGTCGATATGCCCACGCGCGAACTCGTTGAGAAAATTCATGCAATTGCTGGTATCAAAGGCAAGGTCGACATCGTTTTAGACGAGGCCCCATTGCCCGAGTCGAGTGTAGAGCCGCCGGAATGGTTATGGGAAGTCAATCTCGATAACATTAAATGGGTCGATGTTTTACCGATAGATGAAATTGGCGGCGATCCGATGCCGCCGATTAATATTGCTGTGAATGGACTTCAGCAAGGAGAGTTGGTTGGCATAAAGCACAAATGGGAACCGCAGCCATTATTTGATATTTGGGCGTCTCGCGGATTTGAATTCTGGTCGCATCAAGAAGGTGCTGATGAATGGCACATTTTTGTGTATAAGCCTTTCGTATTTAATTGAATAATCGAACTAATTTCAAAAGGATTTTTAGGGTTTTCTACTAACAGGCGAAATCTGAGGAAATGCGACGGTGCTCCCATCGTATAAACACTGTTTGCAGCAGCGTTGGACTTTGATAGCTTAGAAGTAGAGGAAACTATGAAGAAACGAACATCGGTATCTATAGTTTGGATAATTATTGGAATGCTTGCTGCAGTGGGTGTTATGTCGTGGGCTAAGCGCCATTTACTCTGCATTCTTCCTTTGCCAAAAGGCAAATGCGTTAAGTACGAGTATCCAGCTAAATACTTGGTCATAGATAAAACTGGAAAAGTGGTTTTGGAGACAGACAAGCATTTGGAAGGGCACTTTTCAGAAGGGCTTTGTCCTTTTTTCATTGAAAAGGATGACAAAAGGCTTTACGGCTATTTGGATATTAAAGGCAATGTCGCGATTGAGCCTGTTTACTATTGGGTTGACGACTTTTGGGAAGGCACAGGCGATGTACTAATTAACGGATGGCAACATGGATTTATCGACAGGAAAGGAAATCTAGTCAAATTATTTTGGCCATGGGAAAAATTCGAAGATAGAAAAATCCAAAGAAAGCACCAGGTGTTTCTTCAAGCAAAAGATTTCAACGGGCGTTGGGGCTACGTTGACTCAACTGGAAAAACAGTAATTCCTGGGAGATTCGCTTACGCCGAAAATATTTTCTTTGATGGATTTGCCGCGTGCGCAATTGATGTGAGTGCAAAACCAAAGCCGAATGTTCGATATTATCCGGTGTATGATTGCGGAAAGCTTGCACTTATTCCAAACCAAGAATTATCTTTTGAGACGCCCACCATCGCGGACATCTTAGTTGATATGAAATTTGGATTGATAGACCAGTCTGGAAACTGGGTTCTGCAGCCAAAATACGATTCTATTCAGTATGCGTGCAACGGTATGCGAATGGTGGAAAAGGATCGGAAGTTTGGATTTATTTCTTCGGATGGAACCGAAAAAATTCCTCCAATTTATAATGGCGCGAGTAACTTTGGTATCGATTATGCCGTAGTTTCAACAGGAGAATTTCAGAATTATTCGCGGAATGCTGTTGCTGACGGAGTTCATTACTCTGATTTTAAAGATGGTGTCATTCCTTTCAATACAGTGATGCTACCTAAGAACATTGAAGCTGCACTAAGAGTTTGTGATGAAGTAATTAAGCTAAAACCTAGGTGTGCCACAATTTATTCAGAAAAAGCTTGTTTCTTGCTTTGTTCAGATCGATATGAAGAAGCTCTTGAAGCTTGTAATCAGGGTTTGTCATTTGCGCCTAAACGAATAGACTTGTTGGGGTTGCGAGCTAGCGTTTTACTGAAACTCAAACTTTGGAGTGATGCAGAGCAAGGCTACAGTAAGTTTATTGAAGCATGCGGAAGAGGTGCGTCTCCTGGCGCTTATCAAAGTAGGGGGCTCGCGCGCCTTAGACAAAACAAGCTGATCGAGGCTAAAGAAGACATTTTTGTTAATTCTGCTTTTGAGAACATGATTAATCCTGGAAGCAAAATGACTCCTGCAGTCGATTTGGAGGGTATCAGCAGAGAAGAAGCTGCAGAGGTTTTTGAAAAATTAGGGGATGAGAAAAATGCCCAAAGAGTTATTCTTGAATCGAGACCAAGCCAAATACGCGAGACTTCTTGCGATTTTTGCACTGTCAAATTAGAGACAAAGTTGAGCGATGAATATAATCGCAGAGAAAAAGAGCTTGGAGTAGTATTGGCTAATCCAGCCTCCAGTCAATATAGTGTTTTAAAGGCAAAGATATTAACGGCTGATGCAATTAGACCTTTGGTTGCTGCCAAACGCATAGCTTCTAAGTGTGATGACGAACAAGCACTGCTCCGGCGTGAGATAGAGTTGCTTTCTCAAGTGCCAGAAGTTAAAGAAAAATCGGGAGGGAGAATGCTAAGTTCCCAAACCTCGGTGAATCGGGCTAAGGCAAATCTAAATGAGTCTTATCGTTTGACAAATTACTCCAGGGCAAAATCAAAGATCAAGATGGATTCAGAGCTTTTGAAACTTGCAAATGACACTCATATTGTAGACATTTCAAAATATATTCACGAACCTATTTGTTTCAATTCTTGCAGTCACTTAACTTTGCCTAGCTCAACTGGAAAAGAAAATTCAACTCAAAATCTTGAAATAGCTAGGCGTTGCGCTGCAGGTGGATATTCCAATATCGCATGGGTCTTCGCTGAGCAAGCAGAAAGCGCTGCTTCAACACTAAGCGAAAGGAAAATGATCGAAACTTTCTGTAGAACCAGATTATCTCCCAAGGGCATAGATGTCCGAGCGATTGAGAAATATCATAAATCCTTGTCTGAATACAAAGGCAATTATTCCTACCTGGGTTCGCCGGAGATCCCCCTTAGGGAATGGAATTTACGATTAGCTTTGAAATTGAGTCCGAATTTTACTGCGGCTCACGTTGCGCTTGCTGATGAATACAGGCAGCAGCATCGTTTGAAGTTAGCTGAAAATGAGTTGGACCGTGCCGAGAGAATCAATCCAAACTTTTTAGAAATTTGGATTGAACATGGAAGAATTGCAGAATTGAAAGGTGATGTGATGGCTGCAAAACGGGCTTACAGTCGGGCCACAAAGCTTGACCCAGAGAATCAATTAGCGCACAGATTGCTCGTCAATCTTTCTTCTGCTGCATCAAATTAAACAAATTGCCTTTTGGTAAGCAGTAGCATCCAAGCTGTTCTTCGGTGAGGTCTTTTACGCGCGGGTCTAGAAAATGCGGTAGAAATTTTGGATCTGTTTCGCATGCTATGAAGCATTCTTTGGCTAATTCATCTTCGGCGGATTTACATTGAAGACCTGATGCCTTCACCTTATTGCCTATGGCTCGTCCAAGCGAATTGTTGAACAAGTCTTTTTTGCGATCTAATAAATCGTCTGCTTGGACTGTATTCCAATCGAAAGTGAATTCGGCAAATTCGTTTGCGCAGAATAATTTGTCTGCGAGCCAATCGCCAAGTTCATAGCAGGCTATTGCCGAGCCCAACATGTGTTGATACCCGTTAACTTTTTGGCGCCAAACTACAATGCCGCTTGGTCTTAATGTGAAAGTCGGGCTTCCATAAGAGAGAGGGACGGGCGCATCTTTGTATTTTGGATATTTAGTGGAAAAGGGAATTAAGTCGCTACGTCCATAATATGAGTGCATTGCAAGGCTTACTCGCCAAACGACACTGAAGACGTAAGCACCTAAAAGCAGTTCTGGTAAAAGGATTGCTGCGATGATCGCGACCTTGATTTTTTGCTTTTTTGAGGCGGTCATCAAACAAGTATACCCGGTACGCTTCGTTTTAATTAGGCATGCGGCGCTGGTTCACTATAATAGAATTATGCAGTCATTAAGCCACCTGAAAGACTCGGTCGATTTCGCCAAGATCAACTGGCTGAATTTGCTCAAGTCGTTTCTGGTCGTAGTTGCATTTTTTATTTTCTCGTGGCTGCGCGGCTCGATTTGTTTTACTGATATGCGCATGTATCAGGCTCAAATTTTAATTGACTGTCTGACCCCGTTTCTAGCAATCCTATTCCTGTGTTGGGGCAGGCGGGTACCTTATTCTTTGGGATTGGTCATGTCTGCGCCTTTCTGGCTGTTTTCATGTTTTGCGCCCATTTGTGTTGCTGGGGCTGCGCTCTTTTCTTTTAACAAGTTGACACGATTGGTAGGGATTGGATTCTTTGCGCTGCTTGGCTTTGTTGGCGGACTATTTGTATACAGTCATTTTTCTTACGCGCCAATTATAGAATTGATCCAGAAAACTCAGATTGGCTCAAACACCGTCGTGATGTACAGATGCAATTTACTTTCGCCCGAATTCGATAGCTACGATATCGCTGTTGAGACACCGATTATTCCAGGATTGATGTTTTCAAATGGAATAGATGAGTTTGAAACTATTGATCCAACGCCGTTTGAAAAAGTAGATGCGAACCACATACGGTATTACTCAGAAGAGCAAGCTAAGATAGTAGCTTTGGAATCAGAAAAATAATCAACGATTCTTCAATTTCTTCTTCGCTACCTTCAAAGTCTCGATTGCTTCATCGATGAGTTGCTCTGCGTTTGAATCTTCGGATACTTTTCCGGTTAGACCGCTTGGAGATTCATAAGATTGTAGCTGCTTGGTTTTCTTTGCGTTTTCTTTGGTGATTAGACCGGTTTGGTTTTCTAAATAAGACCAGATGACGTCTCTGCAAAGAACGCCGACTGCAACATGACTTTTTTCTGCAACATCATATAATGCTTTCATCAGTTTTTTGTCTGCCCGAAACTGAACGAGACCTCGCTCAATTATTCGTTTGCGAGCTTCAATAGCTTCTTTCTTCATCGCTGCCTTAAATCGAGCGGAAGGCTCTTTGAAGTTAGGATCGAATTCGTGTGCGTAATCACTTTTTTTTGCCATGAAAATATTCCTTAAACACAGATAAATAAGGCTCGCGAGCTTTGTTGGCGTGAAAAATAATTGGAGGATTTCCGTCAAAATGATGTTCAATTCCAACTTCAATTGGGTAACTAAATCTGTCAATAAATCCAACTAGCATATAACGTTCTCCACGCACTCCTTGCGGCAGTGTGATTTCAATATATTCCAAACTCTGAACCAGCTCGTCAATTTCCTCTTCGGTAATCCCATGCTTTAACGCAGAGGGTAATATTTTCATGGATACACCCTCTGTAGTACACTGTACTACTATTGTATTCGCAAAAAACAAAAAGTAAAGTGCTGCTTACTTACGTTTTATCGCGAGGAAAAGCCTTCTCGTAGGCTGTTCCGAAGCCAACCAAGCTTATTTTGTTGTGGATTTTGCCAATGCGCTTATACTTTTTCTTTTCGGACCAGTTGCTTACATAGTCCCAGAGATTTTGCCAGTCACCATAGTTGTTCGGCGCGTAATAATCTTCTTCGCCAAGTTCGATGTAACCGAGCAAATATACTTTCTTTAGATGGGGAAGAAATTCTTGCGCCGAATACCATGCGTGCGGGTAATTATCTAAGTTCTTACTTTCTTTGCCGATGAAATCTCTTTTTGAAAAAACATTTTCTGTTGGCAATTCTGTTTTTTTATACTTTAGCGGGATTATAAGATTCAACAATTGATCATCGTCTCGTCCGAGTACCAGAGCTGCTCCCCAGGTCTTGTCTGGAAACTTGAGTGCAACACAATCACCACAGTCGAATATTGCTTCGTCTACAATTGGCTGTCTTTTGCGAGGACGAGATTTGGGTTTGCAAAGTTTGTTTAGCACTTTGATGAATTCTTTTCGCAAGTCCTCATCGAGTTCGGCTTTGGGTAGGAGTTTGCGAATTTCTTTCTCGACTTTGGTTGTGTCTAAGCACAATTCTCTCAAGCCTTCCATCAATCCAAGTCTGGCGAAAATGCCATTGTCCAGGTCGTCTAATTCGCTTTTCCATTCTTTGCGAACTAGTTTTTCGATTTTATTTGGCTCGATACCTTCATCGTGCAATTTGAAAAAACTGCCTGCCACGTCAGCGGCGATATCGTCGTCGTAGACTGATTTAAAAGGATCGAATGTTCCCATGGTTTTCTCTCGAGTTCTTTTTGCTTGGTCTATTTTTGTTGAAAATTAAACGTAAGGTTTTCTGCCCATACACCTTACTTTTGAATCCGGACGTTTTGAGGCGCTTTAAGTCTCATGTGAGAAAAACGGCTTCTTTTACGCCGGCAAACTTACTGCCCTGCATAGTTCCACGCTCACGCATCAAATCGTCGATTCGTTTTGTAACGCGTTCTTTTTCAAATGACCAGGATGGAGCGATGATTTCTTCTTCCATTCCTTCAGCCACTAAGCGCATAATCACCATATCTGGTGGCAACATTTCCAGCGCGTCAGCTACCATGTCGATATAGACATCTTCGTCTAACACTGGAAGGACGCCAGCTTTGTAGTCCATTTCCATTGGCGTGCCGCGATAAATGCAAAGCTGGTGGATTTTTACTGCATCAAGTTCAAGAGTTGGATCTGAAATCTGTCTGACAGTTTCCATCATGTCTTCGCGTGTTTCTTGTGGCAAGCCAAAAATCAGGTGAGTGGCAACGCGCAGACCGCGCGACTTTGCACGACGAACGGCGTCGAAAAATTCTTCAGCCGAGTGCCCCCGATTGATTAAATCGAGCGTTTTATTTTTGGCAGACTGCAATCCTATCTCAAGCCAGACAAAAGTTTTTTGGTTGTATTCGGCAAGTAAGTCGAGCACATCGTCGTCAAGACAGTCTGGGCGTGTGCCTATACACAAGCCATCTATTTCTGGAAATTCAAAAGCAATATCGTAGAGGCTGCGCAAAACACCAACTGGAGCGTAAGTATTTGAGAAGGCTTGAAAATAAGCCATGAATTTTTTCGCTTTGAATCTGCGTCCAACGCGTTTGATGCCCGAGTTCAATTGCTCGCGTACAGAAAGCTCTATATTGATTGTGGGCGCTCCCGAGCCTCGATCATCGCAGAAAGTGCAGCCGCCGAAAGCACGCACGCCATCGCGGTTTGGACAAGTAAATCCGGCATCTACTGGCACGCGATAAACTCTCTCACCAAAGTGATTTTTCAAGTAGTTATTGAAAGTGTTGTAGGGAGGAAGTTGTTTTTCCATAGAAATGCAAATGCCTGGTCTTGTCAGCCTTTGTTTGCCGATTATGAACTCTGAATTCCCAAAGATATCGACTATCTGGGTGGTTGTCAATGCAGGGAACAAGACCTTGGTTGACATGTCTTTAGGCTTATTGGTATTCTGCAATTCAGTTAGTTCTTTAGGCCCCCATCGTCTAGAGGCCTAGGACACCTCCCTTTCACGGAGGCGACGGGGATTCGAATTCCCCTGGGGGTAAATTTTTTTCGAAGCGTGTCCGTCGGGACATGCTTTTTTATTGTCTTCAGGAGCTTTTGTATAGAAAAGTAAATCAATAACTATTTGAGATATATTGTAAGCTTTTACAATTTATATCTCGTATTGGGCGTCACTTACAGAAGGTGGAGAAAATGGCAGAAGCAACGACGATTTCGAAGACTACAGTTGAAAAGCTGGCTCAGCAGTTGCGAGTAGACAGCATTAGATCCACCACAGAAGCTGGTTCGGGGCACCCAACATCTTGCATGTCTGCTGCAGACCTTATGGCTGTGCTCATGACTCAGTTTTTGAAATTCGACTTCAAAGATCCCCATTTCGAAAACAACGACCGCCTTATTTTCTCTAAAGGGCATGCAGCCCCGCTTCTCTACTCTATGTATAAAGCAGCTGGCGCTATTACCGATGAAGAGCTTATGTCTTTGCGTAAAATCGGTTCGCGTCTTGAGGGGCATCCTGTTCCAGAAATTCTTCCATATGTTGATGTTGCCACAGGTTCGCTCGGACAAGGGCTTTCGATGGGCGTAGGCATGGCGTTGTCTGCAAAATATCTCGACAAGCTAAATTACAAAGTATGGGTTCTGCTTGGCGATAGCGAAATGGCAGAAGGTTCTGTGTGGGAAGCTATGCAATTGGCTTCGCATTACAAGCTCGACAACATCGTTGCGATTCTCGATATGAACCGTCTTGGTCAACGCGGCGAAACTGCTCTTGGTTGGAACTCCGGCGCATACGCTCAGCGTGCTCGCGCATTTGGCTGGAACACAGTCGAAATCAATGGACATAATTTTGACGAAATCACAAAGGCTTATGAAGGTGCTATCGCGACCTTAACCAAGCCAACTATGATCATTGCCAAAACTGACAAAGGTCACGGTCTGCCTCTCACCGAAAACAAAGATAACTGGCATGGTAAGCCGCTGAGCAAAGAAGAATGTGCTGAAGCGCTCAAGGCTCTAGGCGCAAACGATATTCGTGTAGATGTAGCGAAACCGCAATCATCGCCCAAATCTGACAAAGTAAAATCAGCTGTGACAAACAAATTTGTCTGTCCAGATTTCAAAGGCGAAGTAGCTACACGCGAAGCTTATGGCGAAGCGCTCAAGGCTCTGGGTGATGCTTTTGAAGATGTTGTGGTGCTTGATGCAGAAACATCCAACTCGACATTTGCAGATAAATTCGGTAAAGCTCACATGGATAGATTTTTCGAAATCTATATTGCTGAGCAAGCTATGGTCGGCGTTGCATGCGGACTTTCAACCAGGAATAAAGCTGCTTATGCATCTAGTTTTGCTGCGTTTCTGGCTCGTGCATATGACTTTATCCGTATGGGTGCTGTTTCCCGCACCAATATCAAATTGTGCGGATCGCACGCTGGTTGCTCGATTGGTCAGGATGGACCTTCGCAAATGGCGCTCGAAGACCTTGCTTCGATTCGTGCTGTGTTGAACAGCACTGTCCTTTATCCAAGTGATGCTTACGCTACAGCTCACCTGGTCAATACAATGCGTACACTGAAAGGGACTTCTTACATCCGCACTACAAGAGCAAAAACACCACTTTTGTACTCGGCTAAAGAAGAATTTCCGATTGGTGGAAGCAAAGTTTTGAAAAAGTCCAAAGAAGACCAGGTCACGTTGATTGGTGCTGGCATCACTCTGCACGAATGTCTGAAAGCTTATGAGGAGCTTAAGTCAGCTGGTATCAACGCACGTGTAATCGACCTCTATTCAATCAAACCAGTAGATGTCGACACTTTGCGCAAAGCAGCCGCTGAAACAGGCAAATTCGTCACCGTAGAAGACCATGCTCAAGAAGGCGGAATTGGCGATGCAGTGCTTGGAGCTTTTGCTTCTACCGAGAAAGAAAAGGCACCGCAAGCACCGCTCATGGTGAAACTGGCTGTGCGTGAAGTGCCTGGATCCGGAACTCCAGAAGAGTTGATGGATATTGCAGGTATCACCGCCAAGCACATCGTTGCTGCAGCGAAAAGCTTGTTGAAATAAACAATCTGATTAAGAGTGTCGAAGAAGGCTCGATTTAGTTGTAGCCTTCTTCGCGCCCTTTTTTAAGCACTTTCAAAACGCTGAGCAAGTTTTCGTTTTCGGGAAATTCCGATTTTCCATAATGGAAATTAGCGAATTGCCATTTACCTTTTACTTGCTTTACCTCTGGCGTTACAGCTGGCTTGCTTAAAGTTTTACCTTTGACCACACCATGCATTTCTACCAGATAGGCATTGCCTTTTTGCGTGACTTTTGTGGCGGAGTATTTTTTATATGGTTCGGCATTAGTGCTCAAGAATGGATCGAAATCTAGACCAACGATTTCGCCTTCCGCTTTTTTCTGAGCTGCTATATCTTCGTTCAATATTTTATTCAATTCTGAAGTGAAGTCGGCTGCTTTCTTTTTCATTACAACCTCTAAATCCATCGGCTTTTTGATGTCTTGTTGAGTAGCTGCATACCAGTCATAAAATGTCTGGACAAAAGACTTGGCTCCTTCACTTCCTTGAGCTGGCTGAGCGTTAGCGTTGCTTACAGAGGTGATGCTCAATGCAAGCGATAGCAAAATGGGGCTCAACGCACTAATTTTCATGTGTAGTCTCCTTTCAAAAAGTTCGATTAACTATAAACCGGGGTTGTATTTTCCGCCATAGATTATTCGAGCTTGTTTTTTTACTGGGTCAAAATAAGTATTAGGATTGTGGATGAAAGATCTGGTTGGTAAATCGATCTTTGAAGCGCTGCCATTAGGCTCTACCAAACAAAACAAAAAGATTTAGTAGTTTAAAAAGTCTGGTGCGGCTGGACACTGTAAAGCGCTCTCAATGTTTCTTTGTCGTTTTCGGTAATGTGATAAGAAGAGCCTTCAGACCAGTACTGCCAGTTTGCCATAAGGTCACCACTAGATGGGCTGTGGCATTGAATGCCGATTGCATGTCCAAATTCGTGGGCGGCTGCGTTTCGAATTGATTGACTTGCAACTGCGCTTGAATAGGGAGAAAAGTCGGTTCTAAGTTCAATAATTACAGGACGAGTTTCAGTGCTTCGTACCAGATAGAGAGTTTGTCCAGCCTGACTTGGTTGGGGAAAACTTGGTGCCCAGAAAACTAAGATGTTTGCACCAACTGGATTATTAACAAACTGGAAAGTGATTATGCGCTCTTGTATTGCCCAGCTCCATTCTCCAAGTCCACTTTTGACCTGGTTGGCGAATCCACTTTGATATCCTGGACAAAGTTTGAGCGATTGGATGGCACCTGGCTTTTTGAGCCAATCTTGCAGTTCGTTCAATTGTGGGACATTTAAGTTTTTGCCTCTATATGCTTCTGGCAAAGCCAGACCATTGCTTATATAAATCTTGAGCGGCATCTGGCGTCGCGACCAAACAGTATGCATTCCATTTTTCAAAGCGTAGTATGAATGAGCGTTTACGCCATAACGCTTTTGCAATTCAAGCGCTGGATTCATATAAGGAGAGTGGCTCGTTTGAGTCAAAAAGAGCCTAGACAGAGCTGCTCTGCCAGTTTGAGTATCGCCTGCCTGAAAAGCGGAAAGCGAAGCATAATACTGGTAGCTTGCATCGCGGGGATTGAGAAGCGCGGCTTTGGCAAAAAACTTATTTGCTTCTTTATACTGCTTGGACTTGAGCGCCTTGAGACCTTGCTGTGCGACTGTTGCAGCATTTTCGGCTGCCATAGATGAATTTGTCCCTAAAAACACCGACAAAAAGGTCGCCAAGAGTACTTGCTTGATCTTCATAAAGCCTCATCTTATGTGTCTTGCGCGAATTAAACTTGCGAATCGGCAGGTATGATACCATGTTGATTCGTCGAACACATTTTGTTTGTGGAGGACTAAACTCAATGGGATACGAACAAGACCATGACGCCTTTTTAGTCGAGGTGAATAACCTTTGGAATGAAATGCAGGCGATGAATACAGATGGTCTTTCACCAGAGCAATTGAGTTCGATTCGTCATTTTGTGCGAGAGAACGAACAAACTCGCGAAGCGCTTACAAACGGCAGAGCTCCCGCGCTTGAAGCGTATAACGCCTCCGATCCCACGATGAAGGCGCGGATGGAAGCAGAATTGCAAAGACAGCGTCAGGCGTTTTTGCAAGCACAAAATTTTTTGAGACAAGTTCTGGCTACTAAAGCCTGATCAAAATATTTCAAATCCGTCTGCTATTGGATTAGAGCGAATTGCGCTTAGATTGAGGCTGCAGTCTTTCCACGAAAGGGCAGACAAATATGATTCGCGATAATTTTTGACTCCAAAGTATTGTCTGCTTTTGGCGCGTCCGCCTTCGCTAATTTCAAGACTGATAGATTTTACTGGTTCACCAAGTGCCGAGGGACTTGTTAGAAACGAGAACTGTACATGGTTTTGGCCCGGGTCGATTTGGATACTCGAGGGAAGAAAATATTGAAATGCTTTTTGATTTAACGAATTTAGAGATGCTTTGCAGTTGATCGGAACCTCGAACGATTTCTTCTCTTCGCTTAGTAAATTGCCATTGAAAGTTATGACCCAGAGCGTGTTTTTGTCGTATTGTGCAGTACGAATTAAATCTATTTGCTGATTTATCTTGCTAGATGATTGTTTCAGGCTGGTTTGAGTGGTGCTGAACAATTCGACTGCCGGTTCTTTCTTGGGCGCTGCCAA
The DNA here is from genome assembly GCA_964519785.1 of uncultured Candidatus Obscuribacterales bacterium. Taxonomy (GTDB): domain Bacteria; phylum Cyanobacteriota; class Vampirovibrionia; order Obscuribacterales; family Obscuribacteraceae; genus Aved-18. Next base: position 169,178 of record CAZFKB010000001.1, read on the forward strand.
TAGTCGGATGTTGTAAGAGCCTGATTGAAAGCCGGTGTGATTCGATAAATCTTTTTTGCCTTCGCTTAATTCTGAAAGCAGAAATTTTTCGTCGAATCTGGGATCTGAGAATTCATCAGTGCGTTCGACTCCGCAAAATGTCTTATCCCAAGAATAGTAATGAAAACCAGGTATGATGACCTGATTGCGCTTGGGGACATAGGAGCCAAAAAACTGACTTTTGTAAGACCGACTCTCTTTGTCTATGATTTCGATTTTCAAACTTGGTTTGTCTTGATTGGCGATATTAGCCAGAATGGCTGGTGGTAAAGGAATTGCATACCACTGTCTGAGATCGTGTAAGGTTCCGCCTGTTCCAAGTAAAAGAGAAGAAAACAATGACTCCATTTCTTGTGCAGAGCCAGAATTCTGGACCAGCGGCATGAGCGGGAAAATAGGACCAGTTAGTTTTTGATCGTCAACCACTATATTTGCGTTTTGTCCCAGTGCATGCCAGTTTTGGCAGTCAATTAAAACGTAGCAATCGCGCGTGAGTAAGTCGCTTATTTTGTCTTTTGCAATCAAAATATTTTGTTCTATTGGCTTGCCCGATGAGACGAGATCGGCCTTCCACTCATGCGCACGCCCATGAACAGCCAAATGTGTCACAGTGAAGGGCATTGCTAAAATTGAAAGAACTGTAATCGTCCATCCCGCACGTTTGGAAAAATTGTGACAGGTGCGGGCAATATGAAATAGAAGTGCAGTGAATATGAGATAAGCAAGGGCTTTTATAAGTAGTTCTAAATAAAACGCAGTATTGAAATGCGTAATTAATGGTACTGCCCGTAGTACTGCAATAATATTCAATCTAAGCAAAATCAAAAGGGCCAGTCCTGTACCTGCAACTAGTAGTCCGTCTTTTCGTGTGGCTTTGTTCTTGTATAAATCAATTACTGCAAGCAGCCCATATGCTGCAAAAATCAAAATGACTGGCATTGCAGTTACGCCGTAGCGTGGCAGGGTGGAGAAAAGCATATAAACGCCGTGTATGCAGACTAGTGCGACTAAAAAGCAGCGACTGAAAAACTTGCTGCGTTCTTCTGAAAAGTCTCCCTTTGTAATGAAGCCAAAGCCAAGCCCCAGAAAACTCAATAAAAGAATAAGCTGATGGATGAAGATTTGGTCGGACATTGCCAAGAAACCAATAGGTGTTCGAAAGTCGTTCCATGGGAATTTAAATAAGCGAGCTGGCTTGTCTAGAAACAATGACCAGAACTCAGATGGATTGCGACGCATCTGGTCTTTGAATATTTGCGGCGCCGATTTATTTTCAAGGCCAGCAAAACTCATGAACGGATAAGTGATCCATCCTCTGCCAACGGGATCGAGTCCGACGCAAAGGTTGTAATTCTGTTTGCGATCTGGCATCAAACTGATAGTATCAATCGTCATTTTTTGTAAACAAAAAATGGGCGCAAGTACAAGTGCAAAACCAAATATCAAACCCATTGCGCTTTTGATCAATGACTTTGTGCGTATTTGAATCAAAAGAGTAAGTGCTACTGGCACTATCACTAACACTAGCGCTGAGCGTGTTTGTTGAAGCAATGCAAGAGACGCTCCGATTGCCAGCGCCCAAAGGAGTTTCTTTTTGTTGTTTGTTTCTTGCACTAAGGAAATGGTCAAAAAACATATTGCGCTAACTAAAAATACAGCCAGATTTTCTGCAAGTACGCGAACTGAACTCACAATAAACCCTGGATAAATTAGAGCTAAAATGGCTGCTATTAAGCCTGTGCGCTCGTCAAAGCATTTCTTTGCCGTCAATCCTATCAGTACACAGCTGAGAGCCAGAACCAAACTTTGAGCCACTAATGGACCGATGACCGAAATTCCGTCTGGGATTCGACCGATGAGCAAATAGCCCAGAATTAGAAAAGCTGGAAAGACACAACCGGCTTGTTTTATCATCAGTGTCAGTGATGAGTAGCTATTTTGTCCGCAAATTACCTTGAAGAACTCGCTTGCGTCTTTGAGATACTCAGATGAATCGCCGATTGCAGAAATAGCTAGATGTCCGTCTGCGAAAACAAACCAGAGCCTGAGTGCCAGAGCAAGTAAAAATACAATTGAAGAGATAGTAAAGCTGAGTTTCAAAGTTCAAGGACGATTTAAAAAATGTAGCCCAAAGACATATTGCTCGATGCACGACCAATTATAATAAACGGCTTTTAGAATAACTCGTTATAACAATGTATAAAGTGAGGCATAGAACATTTAGGCTTTCCTGGCAAGGGCGTTGTTAAATATGGGCGATACTCAAGTAAGCACTATTAAAATTGGTCAGCTACTGCTTGGCGCTGGACTTCTATCCGGGGCAGACCTTGCAGAAGCGTTGGAAATTGCAACTGAAAGTGGACAATTAATCGGGCGAGTGCTTGTGATGTCTGGTTTTGTCACCGATGAGCAATTGAAAGCAGGTCTTGCAATTCAGGAGAAGCTGCGTCTCAATCAAATGTCGATTGAGCAAGGCATCAAAGAGCTCTCAAAATACAAGTAAAGTCAATCTAGTCTTGTTCTATGGTGAAAATCCACTGTTCGGCTCGAAGCAGCTCGACTGTGATTTCGCGGATTCTGTCTGCAAATAGAAACTGCTGGCGTTGCAATTCATTCAATGACTCAAAAACTAGTTTCCCTTCTGCGTCGCGCTCAGGATAAGTCAAGGGAGAATTCCAGAAAGGCAGAGGACCGCAGCCAGGGCGGTCGTTGAAATTATCTTTGGGGCTAAATGGAATTTCGCTATATTTGCGATACCAGTCAGCCATAATTTTGCCGACGCGCTCTAAGGCTTCCTCAACATATTTGCTGCCGGCTTGCGAAACTGCGCAATTTTCGATCGAATACAATTCGGGGTGTCGTTTGTGAGCACGACTAATGGCGCTTTCAATTTCTTCGTAACCACATACGGTGCCAAAGCTCTTTCGTGGTCCTGACGCCATCGAGTTGAATAGTTCAGTCATAACCATGGTTACGCGTTGAACCGCCTTGGTAGTGCGTCGCAGTCCTCTGACCGACATGCCTCGCACTTCTGGTCTTATTACCGAAAACGAATCGTTGAAACTTGCAACTGCCGAATCGAGCGAATGGTGAATTGTAGGGTCTTCGAAAATCGACTCAGTATCTGGACCTCGAAGCAAGGCGATTTTGGCGAAGCCTTCTGGATTGTTGTAGTTGATACTGTGATCGCCTGCAATCACTGCACTTGCAATTTTAGACTTGGGATTGCGGGGGTGAGGAACATACCATTCTTTGATTTGCAGCTCGCCTAAGAGCTCGCGTTCTTGAGCCGTAAAGTCAATCAAGCTTAGATCTTCGGTAAGGTGACTTTCGTCAAAGGGGGCTGAAATTTTATTGTAAATGCTTTGAACCAGAGCTCGAGTCTTGGCTTGAGTCTTACTGGAAGCTTCTGCTGGTATGACCGGGTCGAATTTGCCTAGTTTCAATTTGTTGTGCAGCATGATTGAAACTATGGTTGCCATAAATTTTGGCGGCGCAATCTGGTGTTCCTTACAGGCTCGTGCTACGCGCTCCATGCTCTTTTTGTGTTGGTCTTTGCTTGGGTCTAGAAAGTAAGACATTGCAAGAGCAGCTGCTTCTGCGCCGTGCACATTGTGAATAATAAAATTGCCGCGCGATTTGATAGCGTCTGAAAAGATGGAAGCGATTAGCGCATCTCGTTTTTCAAGAGCGTTGAGTTTTAAAATATTGGCTGCGTCATAAACTTGATCCAGTTCTGCGCGAGTATGTTTCCAGTTCATGTTCCACTGGTAGCCAGAGTTGAGCTCATCTGCTTGCTCTAAGCGCCAATACATGTCTCGAGCGATAGCAAGACAATCCCAGATTAGTTCTTTGTCTTCGCGCGAAAGGCTTTTGTCGCCGTCTATTTTTTCAAAGACGTTGACCACTTCGCCTGTGTCGCAAAGCACCGGGACGCTTTTCAAATCTCCACTTAAACTTTTCCTCAGACCTTGGAGATTTGTAGGTTTAGGCAAGTAAGACTGCCACTTGAAATTGTCCGTCAGGCGGGTCAAAAACGAGTTGGGTTGCCGTTTGGTTGTTGATGCTAAGTCTGGCATTATTGAAACCGTGTCAGAATAACTCTGGACGATAATGGTACTATTGTACCCTTCAAAACCGGCGCTATGATTATTTTCGGGAGATGTAAAGCGGATGCGATTAACTTTGTGGGGAAACCTTACGGCATTTTCTGTTTTTCTTATCTGTGGCGCAAATGACGCAGCCTGTGCGGCAGAAAAGGCTGCGAAAGCAGCTGTGAAAGTTGAGTCTGCTAAGGGTAGCGAAGCGAAGTCAAACACTCAAAAAGTGTCAAAAGAAAAAACAGAGCTACAAAAACTATCTGACAAACAAAAAAATCCTGAACACTTCGATACTGCTTTCATGTTGCAGAGTCAAAACATCATAAACATGGCGATTCCAGAGTATCGCGATGCTTTAAAAGCTGACCCGAAATTCGTATCGACCTATAACAATCTTGCTCAATGTCTTTGGGACAGAAATGAAAATGATGGCAAAGACCGCGAGGAAGCTAGAAGTTTGCTCAAAAAAGCGCTCGAACTGGAGCCAAAAAATGTAGGCACAATGCATGTGATGGCGTTGATCAAAGATTCTGACAAAGACCCAAAAGGGGCAGAAGAACTGTATCGCAAGATTTTGCGTGTGCAACCAATCAATTTTAGAGCAGTGCAAAATTTGTCTGAAATGATGTTTAGACAAGGGCGCAAAGAAGACGCCAAAAAGGTCATAACTACTGCCTTGGCGAGCAGCCCACCTGACACTGATGTCGCGATTTACAAGCAAGCTTTAGCAAATCTGGAGAAAGCCAAGCCCGCAAACACTTCCAATGCTTCGCCAGCAAAAGCAGACAGCGACAAGAAAAAAGCGAACGACGGCTAAGCGCTAAATTCTTGCTTTATCAAAGTAGTCATTCGACTCTGGATTGAAGGAGAAAAGAAATCTCTGTATTTATCCAGTAATTCGGGTCGGTTATTGATTTCGGGATAATTGATACTGCCTACCCAGAGTTTGTTTACGTACGGCTTTAGCATTTTTACCAGTTGTTCGGGTTGGCATGGAAGAAGAGGAGCAATCGATGCTGTGACGCTTATTCCAGCCTGGTGCAGGGCTTTTATCAACTGTATTCGTCGTTCTATGCTCGGGGCTTTGGGTTCGAATTCTTTTCTAACGGTATCATCGTTGGTGGTAAAACTGACACCGACAGAAAGGACTTTTTTATCGAATCTCTTAAGCAGTTCGATATCCTGAAGAATGAGATGGCTGCGTGTGTGCAGAGTAAGTTTGGCAGGATGGTAATGAACAAGTTCGCTCAGGCATTTGCGCGTCAATCTGTATTTTAGTTCGGCGTATTGATAAGGGTCTGTTGCCGAACTGAAGAAGATAGAACTACCGAAAATCTTGGCTCGGTCTTTTCTGATTAGCTGTGGAGCGTTTGTTTTAACCTCAAGCCAGCCGCCCCATTCTTTGGGCAGACGGTCTTTTTTGTTGGGAAACTTAGGAACATAGCAGTAACTGCAGGCAAAGGCGCATCCGGCGTAGGGATTGAGTGAGTAGTCGTAGTGGTCGGAAAGAGAGCCTGTATGCTGCGGCGTTAAAATTGATTTTGCTTCGACTTCAATAATTTCCATTCCTCAAATATACATACAAACGTATGTATATGCAAGGGGTGTCAAATAAATATCTATCTTTTGAAAAGCTTGTTCAAGCCAGTCTGGGTGTAAATCTTAACTACCACCACAGCAATCAGAACAAGAAGAATCAAAGCTCCAAAGACCCAGCTACCGTATTTTTTGCCTTCGGCATAGGCCTGGTCGGCGGGCATGGCTACCGGATGAGCTTTTGTAGCTATTTCTGGTTTGACTTCAAACGAGCTCAAAAACTGGTCGGACATTTTTGCGCCTTGAGTTCCGGTAAAGTCGAGTGTGTATCCGACATCACCCGTGGTGCTTACTGCTTTCACCGTGGTGCTTGAGGTATCGCCAATAGTCGAATCGATACGCTCGCCGTTCCAGCCGTTGCCCGAAACTTTGACTGGCGGGTTCACTTTGAACGACAGTACTTTCTTTTCGGCTGTGTGTTCAAGGCCTTTGGAAATGCGCTCGTAAGTGTTTATTTTCTTGTCGTCTTCAGTTAGGTGAATTCCCTGACTAATTTTGTAATGTTCGTTGTCTTCGTCGCTGTAGTATTCAAGGAAACGAATATTTTTATCGTTGAAAGTAGTGGCTTCGCTCACTCCCTTAGGCATCATAATGCTGAATTCGCCTGAAGGAGGGGAGAATTTTGTCCAATCGTTATCGTCGTCGTTCATTTAAAGATCCGTTTGCTTAGAGGCTAAAGCCGAAGTCTTTGAAAAATATTCGAAATCTGAATTGACTGGGAATTTGTAGCGATGAATCATAAAACCATAGCGCAGCATTTCGAGAAACGCCACTGGCGGAGACCATTTATCAGAATATAAGCGCCACATGCTTACATAAAAGCCAGTACGATCGCAGCCAGCATGGCAATGAACGAAGACCGCACCAACTCCGCTTTTATTTCTGCGCTCTTTGGTTTCTTGTACAGCTTTCAAAAAGGCAGCGATCTTCTTTTGACTTGGAGGAGCGTTGCCTGTTGGAATATTGATGTAGCGCATGTTCAGGGTACGTGCCACATGAGCCTCGAGCGCTACGCCAAGTGGGTCGTTTCTAAAGTCGACGATTGTATCCACACCAATCGAATTTAACGCTTTCAAGCCTTCAGGACTCGGCATTGCCCCTCTGTATAAGTAAGGCTTGACCTGATGAAAGTTGGGCAAATCTGTATATTTGGGAATCTGTGCCAATGCCGGCATAATCTGTGCCATTGCAAGTAGGCTTGATATGGCAATTAGAGAGATTCGGCAAGCGAGATTCATTTTACTTCTTTTGGTTGTAAGCTCTACCGGCTGACGCTGGAACAGTGAGAGGACCTACAGGGGAACCCTTTGTAATTAGATTGTTGAACACAATCGGGTCTTTGAACACATCTTCAAGGGTTGGGACACAAGTTACCACGTAGCCAGGGGTCTTGTAAAGATGCCAATTGCCCGAATCCATGACTGTTTCGAGCTTTAGCCCCGGTATCTGGGACAGGCGCTTGAGGTCTTTATCCTTAACGATAAGTAACTGATCGCCTGCTTTGCCAGAATCAGCCCCGGAGATTTCTTGTGCCTGGATTTGGTCGAGATTGAAAAAGCAGTTGACCGGTTTTTGAGCATAAAAAATTGCAGACGGCATAAATTCACCAAAGAGTGAGATTCTATCGGTCATAGAAGATGCTTTAATCGATATTTTTTTTAAGTCCAGCTGCATTTTGTTGCCGAAAATATAGAACGAAACTGGGCATAGAATCGCCAAATAAGCGACTTGAGCAGCAAAGTAACTGGCGAGAAACTTTTCGCGGTCAATAGATTTTTTCAAATGCTTCCATAATGCAATGATGAATGCCGCACCAGCAGCGATACTGGAAACAACTACGGTCCACTTCCAAAAATCAGGCACACCTACTTTGGGCAGAGAGTAATATACCCCGGTGAAACAGGCTATACTTGCGAATCCAAGCGAAATCAAGATAGTGGTTACGTCTTTACCGTAGTCGGCTGGTTTAGTTAACCATCGATCTAAAAATACACCCACGACTATTGAAAGCATTGGAATGACAGGCAAAATATAAGTTATGAGTTTGGTTCCAGACAAACTGAAAATTACAAATGTGGTCGCAACGAAAGACAGAAAGAGCTGCATGGCGATTTCTTTTTTGCGAAAGTAATCCATGAAGCAAAATGGTGCACAAACTATCCAGGGTAGAAAACCAGCAAGTAATACAGGGATATAAAACCACCAGGACATTTTGCCCATATTGGTGTGTCCTGAAAAGCGAGCAAAATTTTCGTATAGGAAAAAAACTTTTAAAAACAAACCATCGCTAGCTTGATGCACAGCCCAATGCCATGGAATGGCAATAGCAAGAAATAACAAGATGCCTGGTATCACATTTAGTTTCTTCAACCATTCTTTGCTCTGGTGCAAAGGGGGTCTGCGCCAAAAAAGAAACAGCACCACAGAAGCACCATACAGGACAAGTGTGGCGGGACCCTTTGTCAACAAACCTAGAGCCAGAGCGGCCCATACGGCATAAGACCAGTATTTTCCTTTAGATTCTAGTGTCATTGCTGTGGCAAGAATGGACAGCTCAAGACAAAAACCAAAGGCGATGTCCACTGGCGAAATGCGCGACACAAGTAGAAACAAAGGAGCGGTCGCAAGACAAAGGGCGGAAAACAAACCGGCTCTTTGTGAAAACAATTTGCTTATGCAGTGATATATAGCAAGCACCATCGCCGTGGATATTAGAGCAAACGGCAGTCTTGAAGCTAATTCGCTTATACCAAATAGTTTGTATGATGAGGCAATGAGCCAGAAAGTAATTATCGGTTTGGAAAAATAAACCTGATAGTTCAAATAGGGCACTATCCAGTTATTGAGCTCGACCATTTCACGGGCGGCTTCTACATAATAAGCTTCTGCCGGGTCAATCGACGGAAAAGAGCCCAGACCGATGAAATACAGCAGAAAACAAGATATTAAAAGACACAGAAGGCTTTTATTTGGCATTCAGTAGATTCTATCTACTTATTATTTGCTGAGCCTGATTATAACTTCATCGGCGCCAGCTAAGTTGAGACGCTCGCGTGCCAGACGCTCTAGACCGGTGGAAGAGCGATAATTTGCTAATCCATCGCGTAATTCTTTGTTGACGTCCTCAGCTTGCTTTTGGGCTGCTTTGAGATGTTGTGACTGCTTTTGCAAGAAAATTTGTCTGTGGATGCTGGTCTGAATGCTGCGTCCAACCTGCCAGATGGCAAACATAGTGACCACCAAAATGAGCACTTGTTTAGGATCGACAGCGCGTGCGTGCTTGGTCGCCTGTGCCTGGAGGTTTGATTGGAAATTCGGTATGTTCACCGTGTGACCCTTTTAGTGGGTGGCGCCTATAACAGCATCTTTAGATCTATCAGAACTATTGGACACCGATTTCTCGATTTTGGCAATGATTTCTTGCACTTGTGCGTTAAAGTCACTTGCGATTTTTTCAATCTTTTCCTTGGAGGGACCCTCAAAATAAAGCCGAATTAATGGTTCGGTGCCCGAGGGTCTTATAAGCAGCCAGGTGTTTTCGTCGATATACAGTTTCAGTCCGTCTTTGCGCCCGGCTTTAGTGATTGTCTGTCCACCTAGTTTTTTGATGGTCTCGCCGCTTGTAAGGGCTTCCATAAGACCTTTTTGAGTGTGGTTATTCAAGCGCAAATCTGCTCGTAGATAAGTGAACTCAAAGCCGACTTCTTTTTGCAGATCCATCCAGATTTGAGAAAGTGGTTTTTTCTCATACGCGATCATTTCGACCAGGAGCAGGTTTGCCATAATTCCATCTTTTTCTGGGATATGACCGATGAATGATAATCCACCAGATTCTTCTCCTCCGATCAAAACGTCGCCTTTGCGCATTTCTTCACCAATGAACTTAAAGCCGACTGGTGTTTCAACTACTTCCAGACCATATTTGTCTGCCAGGCGATCAAGTAAATGAGTGGTGGCAACAGTGCGAATGATTTTGCCTTTCTTGCCCCGATTCTTGGTCAGGTGCATGGTGAGCAAGCACAATAGCTGGTTTGGCGAAAGATAATTGCCTTGTTCGTCGATAATGGCAAAACGGTCAGCATCGCCATCGGTGGCAAGACCAACGTCTAATTTTTCGTTTTTGACCATACTGCTCAAATCGCGCAGATATTCTTTTTTGGGTTCAGGCATTCCACCGCCAAATAGAGGGTCGCGCCAGTCGTGCAACACTCGCACCGAAACTCCCCACTGTTTGAGGGTGTGATCTAGATAACCGCGACTCGTGCTATAAAGCGCGTCATAGCCGACTTTCAACCCGGCATTGCCGATTCTTTTTAGATCAATGAGCTGTGAGACTGCCGCCAGATATGGTGGCTGTGGATCGAAGTGTTTGATTTCTTCTTTGCTCAGTTCTATTACTTCTGGGACGTTGTCCAGTTGCGTGACAATAGAGGCTGTAATGTCATCTGTGGCAGGACCTGCATATTCAGGAATATATTTGATACCACAGTATTCTGGTGGGTTGTGGCTTGCTGTAATTTGCAGTGCACCATGTGTTTTTTCGTGTTGAGTAGCCCAGGCAATACAAGGCGTTGGCACATCGCGACTGGCGACTTTGACAGGAATGCCCATTGCCATCAGTACCAGTGCACAACGCTCAGCAAATTTGTCTGCGAGCATCCTTGTGTCGTACCCAATCAACATTGGCGTCGTTTTGTCGAGAGAGGCTTTGTGTTTGTCTTTTAAGTATAGACCTACTGCATAAGCCACTTTTTCCACATTGGCAAAAGTGAAGTCTTCGGCAATGATGGCGCGCCATCCGTCGGTTCCGAATACTATGTTATGGTTGGTCGCTTTACTCATTGATACGGGTTCTCCACGAACTAAATTTTGGAATTCAAGCCTTGAGAAAATAAGGGGAAATATTCGTATACTGCATCCCATGCGGTTCTGGCTTTCTTGCCATCGCTATAAGAAAATTGTGCATGGATGTCGCGTGAGCCGGAAGGGTAGGAATTATCTGGCGTTTTAGCCATTAAAGCATCTTCACTGTCGAATTGTACGACCGAACCGTCGCGACCATAAAATCGGAATTTGGTGGTGTCATTGGTGTGTAATGCCTGAAATTTGCTGGCTAAACGAAAACCGTCTTCAGCCATCAAGGCTGTGACGAAATTCCAATTGACGTCGCTGCGCTCTATGGCTCTGCGCTCAACCGATAATTCGCGGATGATATCGATGCTCCAGTATTGTCCGTCCAAACGGCGCACGGTCAGAGTGCCATCGGGCGCAACAGAAGCTGAATGTCCTTGAGAAATGATTCTGCCCATGCCATCACGCACGGTGACAATGCGGTCTTTGTTTTCGAGTATATTGTCGTAGACACATTCGCCAACTGAATGTACATGTCCAGCGCCATCTGTCTTCATCCAGTAAACCAGGCGACCGGCAGGGTCATAGGTATAGCTCAAGGCTATTTGTCGCGGCGATTTGACATAGAGAACACGACCAAGTGCGTCTTTAATTATGCGAGCACCTTGCGATGTGTCTTCGTATCTGAAGTCAGAGCGTGGAGGCGCGCAGTTGAGGGTATCTTCAGAAAGTCTCAAAGGTCGACGCGAGGTCAAAGGTGGCGGGGCAAAATTGATAACTTTTGCTGGCGTCGTCCGATTAATCTCGTCGGTGAGTATTTCTTTGAGAGCATTACTCAATAGCTGGTCATTCGCCAATACCTGATGGCTGTTTGCTTGCGCAGGAGCCGGCTGAGCCGGTGTATTAGATTGGGCAGATTTTTTAGCTGACGCATTATCTTGATAAAGAGAGCTTTGCTTCTGAGCCGAATTTCGGGCTAGATAGTCTAAAAAGCGAGTTTGCTCAAGTTCTTTGGTTGTATTCAAACGCGAATTACAGGCGCTTGAAACGGCTGTTTTTTGTTCATTGGAAAAGCGCGCGAGTTTATGTCTCGGCAAATGCCCCAGTTCCAAGTACATTTGAACTTGCTCCGAAAGTACACGAAGTACCAGAAGTACGCGAACAAGTGAAGAATTCTACCACTTTTCAGTGGTTTATTATGCGTCTCGATATCTTGAAACTTCGGTCGAGAGCCAACCTCTGACTTGCAAAGATTCTGCCATTCGTATGCCTCTTGTACGTTCATCGTACATAGCCACGCAGAACTGTCCAATGTTGATTTTGCCCTGTGCTAGTAGGTCTTCGGCTAATTGGAGGGATTGAATCTCTGCATCAGTCACATATCCGGCCTGCAAGATTAAATCTATGACCGAGATATTTGGATAAAGAGCCATCTGGTTGCGAAGAGCATGAACTTCGGCAACACCAATAATTTGTGCCGCCTTCATCAACTCGATGATCTTGGGCATGACATCGGTCATCGGTTGAGTGGTGACCATTTGCGCCGCGGGGCGCTCTGGCGTGGACTCTTCTGCGACAGATCCGATCATGTCTAAAGTGCCGTCAGGCGGTATGGAACCTTCTTTGATCAGTTGACCGCGAGCCGCAATCAAATCGTGACTCAGACGAAGACGTGGCTTGCGCAGGATAAAACCAGCATTGAGTATTTTGTAATAGTTGCGCAGGTCTTGTTTGGCGTCGGGATGAGCGCGCAAGAAGCGTTTTACTGCTTTGAAGTAAGCAGCCAAAACCATGCTCGGGTTGACATCGCATTCAATCTGCAGAAGGTCGTAATAATTGTCCGGCTGCATCTGCTCTTCCGCTTTTGGCGGTGGCAAAAGGTCGGGGAAAAGTTGGTAGAGTTCCTGGCAGGATTTAATCATGCCTTCAGTATCTGTTGCAGCCCAACTTGCACGAAGGGCAGCACAGAGAATCTGGCTCTCCAGTTCGATACGGTTGGCTCCGCCCGTATTCGCCACTGTTGCTTATGCCTCCCTAATTCTTCCCGACTTCAAAACTTAATTCGGTGTGTCCGACGCGAATCTTGTCTCCGGATGAAAGAATCTGGCGCTTCACAACAGGGTGTCCGTTCAACAAGGTGCCGTTTGTAGATCCCAGATCTTCTATCCAGAACATACCCTCTTCAAAAGTAATCCAGGCATGGTGTCGCGAAGCAAATGTATCATCTGCTACTACGACCTGGTTGGAAGGATCCCGACCGATTTTGACTTTGGAGTTTTTCAGAGGAATTTTTTGTCCCGTTTTCTGGACAAAAACATTGACCGAACCAGGTAAACTGGTCCCGTCACTTTTGTCCGACTCCGATTTAAGGTAGTCGGTTTGGAGACTTTTCATGTCCAGGTCGGTAACCGTTGCGCAATAGACGCAACGCTGTCCTTCTGGCTTAGGACGTCCACAACTGGGGCAAGGTTCGCTATTTGAGCTTTCAGACATTGCTGAGTTTGAGATTCCCTGAATAAAAACCGAGACTAATTATACGTAAACAGAATGGATAAAATGCCTTAGTTTATTTTTGCTACAGAAAACAACAACATTCTTAGCCGTTGGCCGCTTCCGAATCGGGAGGGCTGGTTAAATGAACTTCTTGGTTAGTAGCTTCTTTTGCCTGTATTTCAATTTTTTTGGTTCTGAAGCAGTAGCTGCAATAAACAGGTCTATACCCTTTAGGTTGAAAAGGAACGCGTGTTGGCGTTCCGCACTCTGCGCACATAACTTCTGCGGTTTTTTCAGGATTTTCTCCGCTGCGCCTGACCCGGACCAAAATTCTGCAGTTAGGACATCTGCGCGGACGGTTGTAAAGCTCTTTTTGAGCAAAAAATTCTTGTTCACCAGCAGAAAAAACAAAAGTATTCCCGCAGTCGCGACAAGCTAAATCGATGTCTTCAAAAGTCATACTGCTATGGAATTTCCTTTCGTTCTAATAATTGCAATGCCCGTTAAAAATCTCGAATAACGCAATTTTGGAGGATTTTTCCTTATCATAATATCATGCGCCAACTATCTTTAGGTACATTCTGGCGACCAGGTATCACCAAGGAAACTACTGCTTTTTCTTTCTCTGGCGCGAGTAAACGCTAACGTCCATTTTGGCGTTCAAGTTCATAAAGTGAGCGCAGGCTGCCACCATCACTGCATTATCGGTGCAATATTTGAGTGGTGGCATATATATTTTCAAATCGTCTATTTGCAAGAATCTTTTTCTCAAATCTTGGTTGGCGGCAACACCACCCGCCAGTACTACAGTCTCAAGATTGAGTTGTTTAGCCGCTTGCACAGTTTTTTTGACCAATATCTGATTAGCCGCTTTTTGAAAAGATGCAGCGATATCTGCCCGAGGCAAATTCTCTTTCTCGCCCTGTTTTTCTAGTTTTTCAATAGTGCGAAGAACTGCTGTTTTCAGTCCGCTATAACTGAAATCAAATTGGTCTACATTGCCTTCAGGCAGTGCAAACGCATCTGGATTGCCGCTTTTAGCGAGATTGTCTATGGCTGGACCGCCAGGATAGCCAAGACCTAGCATTCGAGCCACTTTGTCGTAAGCTTCGCCAACTGCATCGTCTAAAGTTTGTCCCAGGATGGTTGCAGTTTGATAATCCGAAAAATGAACAAGTTGAGTGTGTCCGCCGCTTACAAGCAAGCAAAGGAACGGCGGTTCTAAAGTTGTATCGATATAATTGGCACAAACATGAGCAAGCAAATGGTCAACGGCAATCAGCGGTTTTGACCATGACCAGGCTAATGCTTTTGCAGCAGAAAGTCCGACCAGGAGTGCACCTACAAAACCTGGACCATTTGTGCAAGCTATAGCTGTCAGGTCTTTTTTGTCTATTTTGGATTCTTTTAAAACGTCGTCAATCACCTGGTTTATTGCTTCAAGGTGATGACGGGCAGCTACTTCTGGGATTACACCTCCAAAAGTCTGGTGTATAGCTGCTTGGGTTTTAACACTTTGCGCCACAAGTTTTCTACCGTCTTGCACGATTGCGCAAGCGGTTTCGTCGCAGCTGGTTTCGAGTCCAAGAATTAGTGTCATAATCGGTATATGAACCATATCATGCGGACAAAACTTAAGCAGATATCGCTATTAAATTGGCTTGACAAGTGGATTTATTTCCTTTAATATTTCTCTAAGTTATATATTGTTCGCGGCAGAGCATCTGCCTTTTGAAATCCACTTACTACAAAATTCATAGTTAGACGCCAAGCGGGCACGAGCTTTTGCTTATGTGCCCAGCCAGCAAAAAGGGTATAAGGTGTTATGAAGAAGAATAGAAAATTTGGTCTTATCGCACTTGCAGCCTTTACTGCATTATCGCTTACTGCACCGGCATTTGCCGATGGCATAGACATGGGTGCCAATGGCGCCACTGCCAATTTAGGCGGTGACACAGGTTCTCACAGCACAAGCGTTTTGAACGATGGCAATTCTGGTGCTGGAAATCAAGGTAGTAGTTTTGGTTTCGACGAGGGCAGTCCGGCAACAGCATCGCAAGGCAAAGAAGGCGATGTCGGTCGCACCACCGATTTTACTCGGGGCAAGTATTATGGCAATACTCAGACTACCAGTCAGCAATATCAAACTACTAAAGGCGACGCAGTCGTAAAAGAGTACAACGACATAAACCTGCTTTCCAACTATAGTTTCGACAACTCAGCGGTACCTTCTGGAAGTTTCAGCTATGGTTTCACTGGTTCTGGCGATGCCAGTCAAATGGGAGCCAAATATGTTGGAAACGGTTGGTATCTGCCCAAAACTTCTACCGGCTCAGTCGATTTAAATATCGTCAGTCCTTGAGTTTGCGGTAAAAGGACTTTCCAATGAGATTCATATTTACAGCATCGTTTATCTCACTTGCGCTCAGCTCTTTAGTAGCAGCACAGGCGCAACCGACTGTAAATTATGATCTAACCACATTCAAAGAAAAACCTAAAACCCAGTCTGCAATTGATTTTTCTTTGAAGGCAGACGATTTTTCAAAGCATAGTTACAAGCGTGCTTTGCTCAAAAGCAAGTTCGGCACTTCAAGTATTGGACTTGGAGTAAATGGTCAAAGTCCTGCCTTCAATCCAAATGCTTTTGATTATTTGCATCCAGAAACTTTGAAAGACAATCTGGAAAACGTATCTGATGACGATGCTTATTTTGACGAAGCTTATAACAAGCCTGAAGTGCAAAAAAATTACTCCAATAGCTACGATATAAATAAACGTTTCGACGACAAATTTTTGCAAAGCGATAGCAAATTTCAAAACAAAAAAGACGACGAATTATTTGGCGCCCCGAGTCGTATGCAAAGAAGCAATTCGTCACAAGGCAACTCTGATTCTTCCAAGAAATTTCAATTGAACAAAGACCCTAACCCTGATGACTCCATGTTCTAGAGAGGCAAAACTTACTATGAAACTTTATTCTGTCCTAGCTTCATTATTGATAGTCTCTCTTCAAGGACCGGCTTTTGCAAATCCACAGCAATCGGCTGGTAATCCAGGTTCGACTGGACGCAAGTCGATGCAGACAGCCAATCTCACTCGAAGTGGTTCGCAACAAACAAGCAGACAAAGAATTCGTTTGCGTCAGGCAGGCTTTGGCAATGTGGCACCACAAGTACCTGGAGGTGGCGGTCGTAACGGGCTTCCCAATACACGTCTTGATAGTTTTGTTCTCAACTCAGGCGGACTTGCCGAAGCAATATATGGTGATGAGGGTTCTTCAGGACCACCCCCATATTTTGGTTTTGGACAACAGCACCGTATCGGTTCGGGAATTTATAATCGCGGACTTTCAACAGGTCATGGAAGTGTAATGCCTTCTGCCTGGGGATTTGACGGTGAGTTTAATCATTCAGGTGGATTCAATGGTGGACAGGGAGCTAATTTTGCGCCCAATTTATATATAGACGGAACAATGCGCGGCGATATGGACGGCGACCCGGGTAAACTGGGCGGAGAAGAAAAAGCGCACGAAGGTTTTCAGAATAATACGCCAGAAAATGGCGACTACGACAACGAACGCGGAGAGATAGATAACACTCCCGGTTCGGGTGGCTATCAAGGTCTTTAAGTAGATTTGTCTTGCCTGTAGACTGTTTGACAGTACTTGGTATTTCCAAAAGGCAGGATTATTATGGCGCCCGAAATCATTTTTACCGAAAATGCTCCTAAAGCAATCGGTCCTTACAGTCAGGCTGTAAAAGCAAACGGCTTTGTTTATGTTTCGGGCCAAATTCCAATAAATCCCGAAAGCGGAGATCTTGTCAAAAGCGGCATTCAAGACGAAGTGCATCAGGTAATGAAAAACCTGAAAGCCATTGTCGAGAAATCCGGCTCTAGCTTAAGTAAAGTTCTCAAGACAACTATCTACTTAAAAGATATGAATGACTTCGATGCGGTGAATAAAGTCTATGGTGAATATTTCACCGAGCACAAGCCGGCTCGAGCCTGTGTTCAAGTCGCCAAATTACCAAAAGATGTAAGTGTGGAAATAGACGCAGTCTGCATATGTTAGGACTCGATTTCAATCAGATTGCGATACTACTGATAGTGACAGTAGCCGCTATCATTGATTTCAAAACCAAAAAGATCTTAAACGTAATAACCTTTCCCGCAGCAGTAGTGGGAATTATTTCAAATGCTATTACAGGTGGGGTGACCGGTTGTTTGTGGTCGATTTTTGCCTGTTTTCTTGGTGCCATAATCATGGTCTATCCCCATCCCAAAGATAAACTCGGATTTGGTGACGCTAAGATGATGGCGGCTATTGGCGCTTTTCTTGGTCCAGTTTCACTTCTTGTCACTTTCTTGTATTTTTCAATTTTTTACGGAATGATTTCTATCTGGCGCGTGGCAAGAGTGGTTCCCTGGATACAATTTTTCAATGTATTTTTCAAATTTGGTGGCAATGTAGCCGTGTTGAAAAACGACATCGATACAGATCGAATTCTTGCAATGATGAAATCAAAAATTGCACTTGGTCCGCTTATTGCGCTTGGTACATATTGTTGTGTTTTCTTCCAGAAGCAAACACTTTCATTTTTGGGATTCCATTGAGAAGCGGTCTCCAACTTCGATCTGGCTTTCGTTAATCGTGCCTGTTTTTAATTCCAGTACAGAAGTTGCGCCTTTGAATTGGACTAAGAGTTTACCAGGCAAAATATTTGATTTTATGCCAACGACGCATAACTGGTCGTCAAAAAATACAGCGTCGATTGCATAAGTCATCCCAATCATATGAATGCCTCCACACGGTTTAATGTATAAACCTTCGCCTAAAGCCAGTTCGGACGTGCCTAGCAGACCTTTGAGACGTGTCAAAAAAGTGGTGGCAGGTTTGACTTGTCCTGCTACCAGGACATTTTTGGTTAGATTGAATGCGCGCAAAAATGGCTTTGCGCCCAAATTTATTTAATACCTTGCATGATAGGACCGATCGCCGTAACGATGGTCACAACGGCAGGACCAAGCATCGGAGCCAGAATCAGAGGCATGATGAAAATCATGATTACAGGAACCATCTTAACTGGAACCTTACCGGCTTCTTCTTCTTTCTTACGTTTCAAGCGGTCACGGAGTGCTTCTGCTTGTTGTTGGAGAGGATAGCTAATGTCCGAACCTTTTTGTTCTGCAGCAATAAGAGCTGATGCCATGTTGATCAATTCGTCTACGCCGCATCGTTCGCCCATTTCGCGCAATGCGTATGGTACAGACTTTGCAAACACTTTGACGTCGTTGATTAACTGCCTGAGTTCGACTGCCAGGATCGGGCATGAGTCCTCGGTCTCCTTAGACACTTTGTCTATAGACATCAGCAAACCAAGACCGGCTTGAGCGCATACAAGCATCAAGTCGATAACGATTGGAAGTTCTCTCAAAATGTCTGCCTGACGTTTTTTGGCACGACCGGCAAGGAAGAAGTTTGGAATCAACCAGGCAAGAACTGCAGCTGGAAGTGAGAGTACAAGGTTGATTGGGTTAGTGGTACCGGCAAGAAAACCAAGTCCTAGAACCATACCGCAAATAATCGACCTTATACCTATATATATGGCTAAGTGGTCGGGAGTACGATAGTTAGCCTGGGTGAGAAGCTCTACTGTACGTTTATCTGCAACTGCAGGCATGACACTCAAAATGAGTTCGCCCACCGTTTTGCAGAGCATAAGTAGTGCAGAATCTTTTGGTTTCTCTGCGGCTGTTTCGTCGGATTCCTTTTTGGGCTTGACGCGCACAGCGTAAGAATCGACGTAGATACCCAGTACTGGTCTCAAGATTAAGAGCCCAGCGCCCAGGCAAACAGCGAATGTCAAAATTGCAATTACAGTATTACTCATTTGACCTCTATACCTCGAACGTCGTCATTTTCATTAGAATCCAGAACCCGAGCCCTTCCCAGATGATGAGCATAATGAGAACAATCCTAGCGATAGGATTGTTCAAGAACGGAATGATATAACCTGGGGTGGCGCAATATGTGATGAGTGTGATGCCATAAGGCAAACAGCCAATGAACATAGCAGTTGCTTTACCTTGTGAGGTAAGGGCTGCCAAAAAGTCTCTCAATTTGAATCTTTCACGAATAGCTGCAGCGATAACCGATACAACGTCTGCCAAGTTGCCCCCTACGTCCTGACTGATGAAAACAGCCTGGGTCAATAGTTTAAAGTCGGGAGCTTTAATTCTGGTCGACATTTCTTTGAGTGTGTCACGAAATGGTTTGCCGAGCTGGAGTGAAACCAGACCACGTTTGAACTCACTGCGAATTGGGTCTGGCGAAACTTCGGATATAACTTTGAAGCACTCAAGTACCGGCGAACCGGCTCTTAGTGCAGATACCATTGTTTCTAGAACCTGGGGCAATTGTTCGGTCATTTTTGCCTGACGCATTTTTGCTACCTGGTTGAGATAGAAAATAAATCCGGCAGCGCCCGCTGGAATACCAAGAATAAATCCGACCGGCACCAATTCCGGTACCATGAAAAACATTGCGATAGCGCCTATGACGCCACCACCAATAGAGACCATGATCCAGTTTTGTTTCATCTGGTCGTATTTGGCTTCCATACCAGCCATACCAAGAATGCGAGCCAGATAGCCTTCGCGCTTGGTAACGAAGATATCTTCGCTGCCTTGAGTTTTTTCCAGGAATTTTTCCTGCATTCTCTTGCGATGCTTATCCAGGCGAGTCAGCTCATCAGCGTGTCCGCCTTTGAGCGCTGCCATCCCCAGCAGACCAATTACGGTCACCGTGGCAAAAATAATTATTGAGACATCCATCTAACTGCCCCTCATAAGAACGTTCAAAGTCCTAACTTTCAATACTCTTATCTCAGCCAATCGAGTTTGAACGGTACCGCTTCTTGCTCCAATTTTTCAAGGAACTTAGGCGGCAAGCCGGATCCAACGTGTTTACATTTGAAGAATCCTCTTGGGTCGCGACCTTCACGCTCCAGGTTAAAGAGTGTGGAAATAGCGATTGTTTCACCTTCCATCCCGTTGATTTCAGCAATCTCGGTTACTCTTCTGGTACCGTCTTCCAGACGTCGAATCTGGATAATGACCTGAATAGCGGAGGCTATTAGTTCGCGGGCGGCTTTCTGAGGCATTTCTGTACCGGACATCAAGATCATGTTCTCAAGACGCTTGGTACAGTCTCTTGGGTTGTTAGCGTGAATCGTGGTCATTGATCCATCGTGACCAGTGTTCATCGCCTGCAACATGTCGAATGCTTCTTCACCACGACACTCACCAAGGATGATTCGGTCAGGTCGCATACGAAGTGTGTTGATAACGAGCATGCGCTGAGTGATTTGACCTCGACCTTCCGTGTTGGGCGGTCTCGTTTCCATTCGGACCCAGTGCTCGTGTTGTAATCTCAACTCGGCGGCGTCTTCAATTGTAATGATGCGTTCGCGCGGGTTGATGTGTGCGGACAAAGCATTTAGCAGTGTGGTTTTACCAGAACCTGTACCACCAGAGATGATGATATTGATTCTGCCTTTGACGCATGCCTTCATAACTTCAGCCATCTGAATAGACATAGAGCCTTTTTCAGCTAACTGACCCAGTGAAAGAATTGACGTACCGAAACATCGGATGGTGACCGTGGGTCCGTCGATTGTAACTGGTGGAATAGTAGCGTTTACACGTGAACCGTTTGGAAGACGGGCGTCCACCATGGGTGAGTTATCGTCAAGTCTTCTTCCTAGAGGTTGAATAATCTTGTCGATTGTCTGACGCAAGTGGCGATCGTTTTCAAAAGCAACGTTCGTTTTTTCTAGACGACCGTGACGCTCTACATATACTGATGCGACGCCGTTGACGCAAATATCACCGACCGACGGGTCGCGAAGTAGTGGACCTAGAGGACCAAAACCGAATACTTCGTCAAGGACGTTCTGTAACAAAATACCCTTTTCCATCATGGTTAGAGGAGCAGGGTCTGAGTTTACGATTTCACGAATACGTGCACGGACTTGAGCTTGTGTGTCTTCAGAAATATTGGTCAAACGAGAAGTATCAAGTTCTCGTCTCAGCTGGTCGATGATGAATTTTTCGCGTTCACGAATTAGTTGTTGGTTAGCGGAAAACTTACCGCTATCGCCGCCCACATCATCGTTGCTTTCACCGCCGTGATAGCCGCCGTACTCATCTTTGGAGTCAACGCGCTCGAAGTCTGAGCGTGTTGGTCCTTCTTGTGCAGGCATGGTGCCACCTGGACCACGTTGTCCACCGACACCGGTTTGCGGTGCGCCACCACCTGGACGGGCTACGCCTGATTGACCTGGGGCGGGACCGCCACCTGGTCTTGCTCCACCAACACCAGTCTGTTGTTGGGGAGCGGCTACGCCAGCTTGTTTTGGCTGCGCCGGAACTACTTCGGCTGCTTGTCTTTGTCTTACTAGTTGTCCCATAAGGGACGAACTGGGACGGGCTGGTAGATTATCCTTTTTATCGTCGGACATTTAAGGCTCAACTCCTTTTTCATGTCGCTAGATTCACGTTGAATTAGGCTTGCGCCTAGGTCGCGCTAGCTTTTCTTGCCACCAAACATTGCAGGAAGATTGAACATGCCCTTCTTGTCTTTTGTTTCGGTAAGGAGGAGCTGTTCGCCACCTGCCAGTCTTCTAGCGAGGGAATCTAACGACTTACCAAAAGCTGTATGGCCAGGAGCGATTTGACCCTGGTTGTTCACCCATTTAGCTGTCTTGGTATCATTTGGAATTTCGTGGAATACTGGGTAATTGAGGTTGGCACGACATTCTGAAAGAACGTCTTGCGGCAACCATTCTGATTTATTTACGGTAAGTAAAAGTTTTTCCTGGTTATAGTGTGCTTTGAAAGTATCCAGGCACTTTCTAGCGTTCAAGATTGCTGCCCAGTTGTACTCTGTGATGACCAGCACATGATCGGCTAAGTCGAGAGTAGCGATGGCGCGTTCGTCAAGCAAGTTCTTTGGTAGATCCACAACTGTGTAGCGGAATTCTTGCTTGGCTGTATAAAGGATTTCTTGAACCTGCGCAGCATAGATGTCGCCGATGTCTTCAAGTTCGGGCGGTGCTGCAAGAATGCTCAGTTTATCGTCGTAACGTGTCATCAGGTTACGCAAATAAGTGGCGTCGAAGTTTGTGTGTGAAAAGTCGATCGTACTTAAACTAAAGGATGGTTCCAGGTTGAGATAGTGCGAAACCATACCGAACTGGAGGTCCAAGTCGATAATACAAGTCTCGCCATATTTGCCTAGATAGCCGCCGAGGTTGGTGACCAAGGTGGTAGCACCGATACCGCCGGTGGGGCTAAAGATGCCGATAACTTTACCGGCTGCTGTCGATACGGATTCCGACTGGTGCTTAAGTTGGATACTCTGCACAGCAGCAGGAAGGTCGGTTCTCCAACGTTCTGCATCGAGGAAGTCCGATGCCCCGAGTCGATACGCAGTACGTATCAACTCAGGGTCCGGAACTTCGTAGCTTACAAAGAAATAGATTTGGGGGAATGTTTCCCTCAATTCTGCTAGCAACGACAATCCGCGACCTGGAGCTGGACTTAATTCAATCCAGACCAACTTGGGATGCAAGCTTCCTATCTGTTCTCTGGCCATAGAGCCAGATACAGTGCTGACCAGCGCTAACGATGGTTGACGGTGTATTAAGTCTTCAATTGTTTGACGCTTGTCTACACCGGCATCACAAACTAGAAGTGTAGTTAGTTTCATAACCTATGCTATCTCTCCCTTTCGCCGACAGCCTAATATGGTTGTACCCACATTAGAGATACGTTCTCATCTTAGTTCTT
>CAZFKB010000002.1:0-101094 GCA_964519785.1 uncultured Candidatus Obscuribacterales bacterium
GAAAGGCTCCTTTTATCATTATTTCGATAGCAAAGAAAATTATGCAGTTGAGATCATTCGCCACTTCGATGATTGTTATACAGCTCAGCTCAATAGCACCGTAGGCAACAAAGAACTCACTCCCCTCAAGCGTTTGCGGACATATGCCAATGAAGCACGCAACAAACTGAATGATCAAGCCTGCCGCAAAGGCTGTCTCATCGGCAACTTGAGCCAGGAAATGTCCGACCAGAGCGAAGTACTGCGAAAGGAACTTTCAATTGTTGTAGCTAAACGTCTGGATTTATTCACTGAATGTATTGAAGATGGACAAAAAGCAGGCGAAATCAAAACCAATCATTCCGCCGCTGAGCTTGCCGACTTATTTATGAGTGCTTTGTCTGGAGCAGTCATGATGGCAAAAACTTTGAAGCGAATCGAACCGCTCGATAACTTCATCAACATCATGATTGATGATTTGATCAAAGCCTAAAAAGTTTCGAACTTAAAAACTGAAAACAGAGCAAATTGTCTTTGCTCGACCTACCTGCGCACACTACACTGACCGACCGGTCTACTAAAAGGAGATACACTATGAACTTGTTGAACGAACGCCAGCAAAAATATTTGAGGGCTGGAAACTACAAGACCGCCCCTGGGGAACTTCGCCGACTATCACACTCGCAAGACGTCTATATACGCTCCCGCGTAGCTGAAAACTCGAGCACTCCGCTTGGAACACTTTTCGAATTAGCAAACGACGAAAGCTTTGAAGTACGAGTTGCTTTGACCTATAACCACAATTTGCCTCTCATGTTGCAGTCCGCTTTGGCTAACGACCAGAACCCAGATGTTCGCTACGCCATGGCAGAGAATTTCAATCTACCTTGCGAGATTCTTGCTTTACTTGCAGAAGATGAAAATCCATACGTAGTGCAAAGAGCCAAATTATCGATCGCTGTGTCTTGCGTACGCAAAGCAACAGAAAATCAAAACCCAGATATTCTGGCTGCCTAGTCAAAACCCGCTAGTCGAATAGTCACAAACAGGAGAGAATCTTAGTAATCTAAGATTCTCCTGTGACTTTAATGAGCAAGTTTTACGCATCTATTTTTGCACTGATACCACTATTCTTCATGCAGACTGCAAGTGTTTGCGCATATACAGATACGCCAAGTGAGGCGATTGATCTAAATAATCGAGGCGTAAATAATTTGAACAAAGGAAAAATGGATGAGGCAGTTGAATTGCTCCAGAAAGCAATTAAAATCTCTCCCAACTATGAAATGGCTCTATGTAACTTAAGCATTGCCTACAATAATCAAGCCCTGCTGCTGGTCCAAAACGAAAGAACAGAAGAAGCGCTGCATTTGCTTGAGAAAGCGAGATATTTTAATCCATCTAGTCAAACATCTTTCGATAACGAAAATGCTTTGATCAAAAGACTAGGTTTCAATCCTGACTCAGCTTGCGACCGTGTTATTCTGGCTAATCAAGCAATATTGAGAGGAGATGTCGAAGCATTTCTCGCTGAGTTTCAAGAAGCGATTGAAATTGCAGGAGAAAAACTCAACATTGATAAAGGATTAAGCGAAGATGATTTCTACAGAATTTATGGCGATGAGATAGCTTCGAAATTAAACGCCGCATGGAATCCTGAATCAAATTTGGAACCTTTTGTTTTCCAGGTGAAAGCACATATCTCAACGAGAAAATTTTCATTGTATTCTGCAGACTATCAAAACAAAGATGCTAAGCTCAAAGAAGTGTTAGAATCCCGAAAAGCGATCACACAGCTAAAACCGCTCTATCGAAGACAAAAAAATCGAATCTTGCATTTTTCATTTTCACATACGAACGAAAAGAACGAAGTGAGGTACGAGGGAAATGAAAGAGACTTTTTTTAGATCTACTACCATAACAGCGTTAATATCGCTGATACTGTCTACATCTGCTTTCGCCTTAGACCACAACTCTAAAGAAGTAATTGAACTCAATAATATGGGCGTTAAATACCTGGAACGAAGAGAATTTGATCAGGCAATTGCTTACCTTAGGAAAGCTGCTGAAATGGATCCCTCATATCAATTGGCACGCTCAAATCTTGCGATCGCAATAAATAATAAAGGCCTAGATGTTTACGAGAAAGGTAGTGCTGAAGGCGGCTTGCATCTCATGGAGACATCTTACTTCAATGATCCTACTAACAAGACAACTCGTCACAACTTAGAAGGCGTAATCCGAGTCCTAAAACTCAATCCGGACAGCCCCATCGACAGATGCGGACTAAGTGGTAAAGCCGTTCTTCGGGGCGACGCCACAGCCGCCTGGATAGAATTATGCGCCGCTTATGAAAAATTGCACAATATTTTTTTCCTCCAAAACCCTTACAACATGAACCAGAAGAGTCATTGCCATACTATGAGAAGCCGGAATTCTTCTACAAAAAATATATCAAACTTCTCGATAAACGAATTCAAGACAACTGGAAACCTCCCAAAGAAAATAAGTCTTACGTTGAAACGCTCCTAGTCTCTGTGAAAAACAACGGTCAAATGTCAGTTGTCACCCCTGATACAAACAGTGCAAGATTCAAAGCATTCAAGAACGCGGTGGAAAAATCCAATCCAGCTCCAAAACTTTATAAGGACGAAAAAGATATTAAAATCAAATTTACACTCAAGTATAATGTTATAAAACAATGAGTGTTGATTTTGAAATCCTGATATACGATGGCTTTGATGACATGGATGTTTTTGGCGTTTTGGAAGCATTGCGAATAGCTTCATTTTCAGTACAGCTAAAATCCATCCACAATCAAGATTTTGTCACCACTGCATCTGGTGTCAAAATTATTCCTGCTGGTGTATTCGATTTAGACAATGGTCCAGACATTCTAATTATTCCGGGTGGTCAATGGTTGAGCACCGTAGCTGGAGCTTCTGTAGAAGCCAATCGCGGTGATATTTTAGAAATAGCTAGCAAGTTCAACAAAATGAAAGACCGAGTGATCGTATCAGTCTGCACAGGTTCACTGATTTTAGGGCGCGCAGGCTTATTGGACAACAGACCTGCAACTACAAATCAAAAATTTTTCGATATCCTTAGCAGTATGAAAGCCATCGCAACTCATGCACGCGTTGTAGACGATGGAAATATCATTACAGCGGGCGGCATTACTGCTAGTCTAGATTTAGGTCTCTGGTTAGTACAGCGATACGCCGGGGCAGAAAGAGCTTTAGAAGTTTCAAAAGAACTCGAATTTGAAATGAGGGGACCAGTTTGTTCTCGATAAAATCAGCCAAAATTTCCATAGTCTTTTTGATTATGCTCTTGAGCTTTGCACTTACGACTGAGTCTGCAAAAGCAAATCCAAAGGAAAAACCTGCCTCTAAAGGCTTTCCCGTTTTCTGGCCACCTCGCGAAGGATATTACTATCCAAATTTGTCTTTAGTAAATTACGACGGCAAAAGGATCACGCTTGCAAATCTAAAGGGAAAAGTTCTTCTCATCGAACCGGTCGGAATGACATGTCCTGGGTGTCAGGCATTTTCTGGCGCCGGCAAAAATGGTATCGGCGGCTTGAGTGGGGTGGTACCCCAAATCGGTATGTCATCTATCGACGAATTGCTTAGCCAGCAAGGACTTTCACCCTACGACCCAAGAATTGTTGTGGTACAAATTATTTTTTATAACCAATCGATGCAAGCGCCATCTCTACAAGATGCAAAGCTTTGGGCAAAACATTTTCGTTTGGAGAATAAATCAAATCGTTTTGTGTTAGTTGGCACCAGCAGTTTGATTAATACTGCTACCTACAACATGATACCAGGGTTTCAATTGGTAGATAAAGGTTTCGTGCTTCGTTGCGACTCGACCGGACACAACCCAAAAAACGACTTATACACCGGGCTTTTGCCAATGGTGAAGAAGCTGCTATAAGGTGAAGACTATTCGTCTATGTAATTATCCCAGTATTCAGTGCGCTCTTTCCAATCACAGCCTTCGTTATTGCAAATGAGAGTTACGCGCGACGAGTGAGAGTCGATCTCTTGAACGTTGAATCCATCGCGAACAGCGTCAATAGTTTCTGCGTATTTTTCAAATTTCTGAACCGGCTTCTTGCACTTTGGGCAAATCATTTTTTTGTTGGCGACCGCTTCTTGAATTCTCGAAAGTGACATGATTACCTCAACTGCTCGATTACTTAAAGAATTCTACTAGAGTTGCTTGGGCGATGATCGCTTGGCTACTGTTTTACAACTAGAAAGAAGCACCTTTCGATGCTTCTTCCCGGGGTCTCATCTGCATGAGAATTGGATGCCTGATGCCTCAAAAAGGAATCAGGCAAAACTTTATTTTCTGCCTTTGACAGACTCTTCGCCGCTGCAAGCAATGTCTTTGGCGCCACTGCCTTTCATTACTTGTTCGGCACGTTTTGATTGCTCAGCATCTTCGGTGTGAACCGAAATAAGGATATTGCCTTCACTTAACTTGCCTTCGAATTGTTTGGCTTCATACTCGGGCATGCCCAAGCCAATCAAACCACCTGTAACACCACCAGCAGAACCGCCGATAGCAGTACCAGCAAGTGCAGCCATGATAGGACCAGCAGCGATGAAAGGACCAGCGCCAGGAATAGCTAGTGCGCCAATTCCTGCCATCCAACCCAAAGCACCGCCAGCAATGGCTCCAGCTGCTGCACCAGTTGCGGTGCCTTCAGGAGCTTTGCTGTGTTTTTCATAGCCACTATCTCTCAAACCTGTTTTGTCAGCCATCAAAACCGACATATCAGAATCGGTGAAACCGCTCATTCTGAGTGCATCTACAATTTCGCGAGCTTGTGTTTCCGATGTTGCAATACACATTACAGCTTTTTTCATTTATAGTACTCCTAGTACAAAAAAGAGGAAAACACGCATTCCTTCGTTCAGCCAGACTCAGAGTGCGGTTTGTATAGTTGGTCTGTAGCATGATGAAATCCAGACGGTGCCAAATCGCCATGTCAAGCAAATCAAAGCAAACAGGCTGTGTGACTCGTTTTGGAGCTGCGGCAAACACTTACACAACGTCAGCAGAATATCTAGCAAAACATAATGTTATTCCAGCAGGGGAAACACAGACAGTTTAGATTTTTTCTCTTATTGGCTCCAAGTCACTTGCCACAATCTCGGTCAAAACCTTTTCGTCTACTTGAGGCAAATCTACAATTCGATTTGCCTGCAGATTAATTGCTGTCTCAAAGATATTACGCACGTCACGAGCATTTCCAAAGCTCTTATCGCGCTTAGAATAGAGCTGTTCCATGATTTTCTTCGCTACTTCTCTTGCGTCATCGGTCAAAACAAATGTGCCTTTGACACAAAACGAATCCAATATTTCCAGCAATTGCTCGGGCGTATAGTCGCTGAAATTGAAGTACTTATTAAAGCGCGATTTGAGACCAGGATTCGAGGAAATAAAGTTATCCATCTTGTCTGGATATCCTGCCACAATTACAACCAGATCTTCGCGATGGTCTTCCATTCGCTTAACTAGAGTATCGACCGCTTCTTGCCCATACTGGTCGACTGCACCTTCTGGAGCTAAAGCGTAAGCTTCATCTATAAATAAGACACCACCTAAAGCGCGTTCAATTTGTTCACTAACTTGTATGGCAGTCTGCCCTAGATAACCACCCACAAGCACTGAGCGGTCGACTTCAACCAAGTGCCCTTTTGTCAAAACTCCAAGCTCGCGATAAATATCGGCGATAATTCGCGCAACAGTGGTTTTGCCTGTCCCTGGATTTCCAGAAAAAACGAGGTGGCGCGTGATAGGAGAAGCCGATAGCCCTTTCTCTTCGCGCATGATTTGTACTTTTATGAAATTGACCAATTGTTTAACGTCTTTTTTGACATCATCAAGACCAATAAGTCCTTCTAATTGACCCATTGCATTGTCGAGCGTTTTGGGCATAATGAAAACGCCAGTATTGCCTGTGCGTTTATACGGTTTCGACTCGTCTGGATTAGTTTCTGTTTCGGCGGCCACAGCGCTTGCAGGAGACACTTTGGTATTGAGAATAGTATCAGGCAAAGTTGATGGATCTTTAAGTCCGCCGGCCTCAGGATAAAGATGAGCCTGAAATTCTTTGAGCCAGGCTTCCTCTTCGGGACTTATGCTCGAATCAGCCTTAAACATTAGATTTGCCATTCGAAAGACAGTAGTTCTAAAAGTGGAGGCCAGTTCGGATCCACAAGTTTTGTCATAATTTTGCAGTGCCAGTACCAGATCATCGAATTCATCAGGCGTTGGCGATGGATACTGTTTCGACTTTAGCAGGTCCTTTATATAACCTTCTGTAGACATAAAACCATAAAGTCCAAAGACCGGAGCCATGTCACAAATGAGATTGATTTCTTGTGGGTGAATGATGTGATCAACATAAGTAAGTCCGACACAAAACCCAGCAAGTTTGTTGCGCAGGAAAAGGCATGGTTCCTTGAACTTAGAAGCATCACCAATCCTATCGCTAATTTGAAAAAGTGGTGGCATTAAGGTGGCAAACAAATTTTTGGTTTCAAGCACCAGACTTTTTCCGTCTGAATGCAGATATTGCTTACCTGGTTTAGTCCAGTTCAAGACCTCTTCCATTTCTGTTTCAAACTGACGAGCGAGGTCGAGGTCGTCGGGACCAGGCTTTTCGACCACAGTCAAAACTTCGCTTACAACCTTACATAAAAAGTTGCGCCATTTTAGCGACTGATTCAAGCGATTCTTCAAATCGTAGGATTTAAGGGTATCTATCACTTTGTGCGGCAGAGAGTTCTTAAACTCCTCAGATGCTGCAAGGGTCTGTGCTGTCTCGCTAAAATATTCGATATGCTCCTGAAGTTGCAGCCCGCATTTGCCGCCCTCAATATCAATTGCATCGTAAATGTCAAAAAGAAAAGCCCATTGTTTGTTAGTGAGGCTTTTGCGCAGCGATATATAGCTTACAAGGCGGACATAATCAAGATAAATTACGTCATTTGCGACCTTTGGATCTCCTTCTATTTCAAAGGAGCGATTAAGAATTTGATTGACGTTTTCTTCGATTTTGAATCGAAGCTCATTGAATTGCTTAATTAACTCAGCAGACGCGCGAGAGTGCATTATCTGACCGATTCGGGAATGGCATGAAAAAGTATACCTTACCGGAAAACCCCTTTTCATCCGCCGATATCAAGTGAAATAAAAGGCGCACGAGGAGTATGATTATTGCTCGTCAAAGAGGTGAGAAAAGTGAGCGCTGAACCAACAATTATGTACGGCACGGCCTGGAAAAAGGACGATACAGCTCGTTTGGTTAAACTGGCTATCAAATCCGGGTTCACCGCAATTGATACCGCCAACCAGAAAAAACATTATGACGAAGTACTTGTTGGCGAAGCCCTAAACGATGCATTTAAGTCCGGCGCCAAACGCGAATCGTTTTTCATACAAACTAAGTTTACGTCTAAAGATGGACAGGACCACAGACTGCCTTATGACCCTAAAGCAGACTTAGAAACACAAGTAAGACAATCGATCGACAGCTCTCTTGACCATTTGCATACCGATTATCTCGATTCTTTTGTGTTGCACGGACCTCATTATAGACAGGGCTTGAGCAAAGAAGACTGGCAGGTATGGCAAGGTATCGAAGAACAATTCGAGGCAGGTAAGACCAAAATGGTGGGTTGCAGTAATGTATCTGCAGATCAACTGCGCGAACTGGCTACAGTGGCAAAAGTGAAACCAAAAATGGTGCAAAATAGATGTTACGCCATTACAGGATGGGATTATGAAGTGCGCCAGATCTGCAAAGAAATAGGAGCTACTTATCAGGGATTTTCGTTGCTTACAGCTAATCCACAAGTGCTCAATCATCCTTTTGTTATGCAAATTGCGCAAAGACAAAATGCCACACCAGCACAAGTAATTTTCAAATTCTCAATGTCTGTTGGGATGCTTCCGTTAACTGGCACCACAAGCGAAAAGCATATGCTTGAAGATCTCAACGCAAAAGATATTGAATTAAGTCAGGAAGAAATTGATTCAATTGAAAAAATCAGTTTTTAGTTTTATAAGTATCGAAACTCACCTTAAAAGCAGAGCCAAGTCCACTCGAGCCCGAAAGTACATCTATTTTTGCTTTATGAGATGACACTATCTCTTTTACTATGGCAAGTCCAAGTCCAGTACCGGGTTTTTCAGTGCCTGGCAATCTGTAAAAGCGCTCAAAAATCCGCTCGCGCTCTTCTTTTGGAATTCCAGGTCCGTCGTCTTGGACAGTCAATGTTGTTGTTCCGTTGCGAACTGCAACTTCAATCGAAACAGTCCCACCATGTTGAGTATACAGAATACTGTTTTCGATTAGATTTGCAGCAAGTTCCTCAATTCCACCAGGATCGCCATAAATCAGCGCTGGCTCGCTTGTAGAATGAAATTCAAGATCAATTTTTTGTTTAATTGCCTCAGGTACACTTGCTGCAGTTACCTCAGAAACAACGCTATTCAAATCAACGACACTCATTTGTCTTGTAGACGAAGCACCTGGCTCAGAGCGGGCTAACATGAGTAATCTGCCCACAACTTTGCCCATTCGAGAAATTCCCAAATCAAGCTCTGTTAACACGTCTTTTAGTTCATCATCTTTCGCCAGTTTGCGCGCTAAAGCACTATAGGTTCCGAGTCCTGCAATCGGCGTGCGCAATTGATGAGCGGCGTTAGCGATGAATCGTTTTTGCAGCTCAACGTCCTCGCTCAATTGATGAAGAAGATTATTTAGCGCATTTACAAGTGTCCTTATTTCACTTGGTTCGTCGACTTCAAGAGGACTCAAATCGCCTGGCGAACGTGAGCTGACTGCTGCCTCGACTCTGATGAGCGGTTTTAAACCTCGTCTAACACCTATCCAAACCGCGAGCAGAGCACAAGCAATTAGAATAAACTGAGTTACCAGTACTGTAATAGCAATTTGATTTGTAAGTTCTTTTCTTGTATTGCGAGTTTCAGCTGCTTGCACAATAAGTTTATCAACATCTGCTTTCGATTCAGGAATGGGAACAACAAAGGCTACGGCTCTCAGCTGACGTTCTTTCAATTTAAAAAATCGGAATTGAGGAGTCTGATCCAGCTGTTCAATTTTTGGCAATGGCAAAAAATCATGCCCAGCAATAAATTGTCCCGAGGCGCTTAGAATTTGAAAATAGAACTCGTCCTGGTTGTTGTGACGCAAGATTGATAATGCTGCCACGGGCATATCAACTGTAATTTTGGCATCTTTAATTTTTATCCTTGCTAAAACCGAATCTGCAGAATTGACAAGCTCGCGATCATAAATACTGCGAGCAAGGTTTTCACCAATACAAAATGCTGCAATGCTACTGAAGGCCGATAAGCTCAAGAGTGGGATGAGCAGCCAAAGTAAAAGTTGTCGTCGGATAGAGCGTTTCATTTATTATCGATTATGAATCCAAGTCCTTTCACAGTTTTTATTGTGCAAGTAGATTTTTCCATTTTTTTGCGCAAGCGATAGATAATGATGTCGAGCGCATTCCCGGTGATATCCATCTCAAGGTCAAATAAATAGTCGAGCATTTTGTCGCGCATCACCAGTTTGCCTTTTTTTTGCATCAAAAATTCAAGCACCGTATATTCACGCATTGTAAGTTCAAGCACTTCATCGTCTATAAAAAACTGATTTGCTAAAGTATCGAGTGTAAGATTGCCAGAAGAAACTTTGGTTTGATTGTCCCATTTTTCTTTGCGTAACAAGGCTCTTATACGCGCTTCCAACTCTCCCATATCGAACGGTTTGCACAGATAATCGTTTGCACCAAGGTCGAGCCCGCGAATACGATCTGTTAATGTATCCCGTGCAGTCAAAATCAAGACAGGAAGCGTTTTACCTATAGAACGCAGCCACGTTAAAATTTCAAAGCCCGATTTGAAAGGCAACCCTATATCCAGTATCAATAAGTCGTAATCAAACGCACTGACAGCTGCTTCTGCCTCAGGTCCAGTTTTAGCAACATCGATTTTATGACCGCTAAAACGTAGCGAACGTGAAAGACCATCGCAAAGATATCTATCGTCTTCAGCTAGCAGTATGTGAGCCATTATTTGTGCCTGAAAATAACTTTTCGATTTTTTGTCTAAAATGCTCTTTGTGAATATCTGAAGGATTACTCGAAACGCAGATTACTGGTATTGAAAAATTAGAAATGTCAAACATTTTTTTCATTCGGGCATGCTGCAAGTCATCTTCATCGTCGATTGTGATGATTACCGCGTCCATGAATCGCTGCTCCAGCAGAGAAAACATCCTTTTATCGTTTCTGACAAAATAAAGGTTGCAAGCCAATTCGTACAAAGCCTGGTCTACTTCTTTTTGATTTTTCTCATTGTCAGAACGTACTAAAAGGTTCATCAGCTGCATATCCTCTCTATCTTGTCCAGATTGTTGCTACTGTTTATTCTTGAGCTCTCGATGTCGACAAATTTTTTCCACCACGACGAAAGTGAATTTGCCACCACACAGTTTTTTAAAAGTCTGTGTCTCTTTTTCTTTTCATGGTCGCTCATTTGAAGACCGTACAAAATATTGTGTACAAAGCTATGAACTTGTGTCGGCTTTACCGAAAGACAATGATTTCCAAGTTCACTATAGACTCCGGCCCCTTTAGACAGAGCTAGCACACCTGGGCTCGACTGTTGACTGGCAATGAACTCTTTTGCAGTCAAATTTAATCCATCTCTCAAAGGATTAACCAGCATGACCGAAGCGTTAGCATAAATGCTTGCAAGCGCGCTTGATTCATTTGGTCCTTCAGTCCAGAGAATCGGTTGCCAGCCGTTTTGAGCATGAAGCGAGTTGATAGAGGAGAAGAGATCACGGCACTCATGCCAATATTTATCAAACTCCTGCAATCCATTCCTAGAGCGTCCACACTGCTGCACAAAAACCACTTTAGAGAGCCAGTCTGGGTTGGTTTTGAAAAAATGGTCGATTGCTAACAATCGCTCACGGACGCCTTTTGTGTAATCAACTCTATCCACACTCAAGATATAAGGCAGACCGTTAGTAACTGGTAAAAATTCAGACTTGCGACTAGCGTTTTCTTGCCAAAAACGGCTGTCTACTCCAAGAGGCGCAACTATCAGTTTGGCATCAAAAGCTCGTCCAGGGAAATGAGTTTTCAAAAAACACTCGAAATTGTCTTTGTACTCCTGCACATGAAAGCCGATAACATTAGCTTGCAAAAGAGCTTCGGCAATTTCACAAAGAGCGTCTTCATGCTGGGGCAAGACATTCTTGGGCCAGGGAATATGCCAAAAGAGGTATTTATTTTGAGTATTACTTAAAAACTTAGGTACGAGCGCAAGCTGATAATCATTGACAAAATAGGCCTCATTCGCCACAAAATCAGGACGCTTGAGATTCAGTGCCAGTGAGGAATTGAAGACCTTGTAATGCAGCCTCTCGACAAGCGAGTACTTTGCAAGTTCGGGCATATCGTGAAGAATCGGCCAGAGAAAATTATTGCAATAGCCATAGTGGTTGTTCTGAATTAATTTGTCGAACCTGTAGACTGGTTTTTTTTCGTCGTTTCTCTTCAACCATAATTGGTCGTCGATTATGTAAAACCAATTGCTCGATTGATTTTGCAGCATATCAATCTGAGTCAAAGCATTTGAGACCCCTCCTTGCTCAGTAGGTCCGCGATAAGATACAAGTTGCATTTGAAACCTCGATTCAAGTCGCCACTTTTACCTTAGTTGCTCGAGGTTTCAAAATCCTTTCGTTGTCTTATTTAGTACGTTATGTAATACTGCTTTCGTATGTCGTCATTCACAAGCTCCCAGAACAAGCGCCAGGAATTATTCCTGCGGCATTTGGTTAATTCTCTGCACGAAAGAGCCGTTTTCGCTTTAGATGACAAAGGTATGATTACAACCTGGAGCAGCGGTAGCGAAAACCTTTTAGGCTATAACGAAGAAGATGTTTTCGGCAAACATTTTTCGCTACTTTTAGAAACTAACAAGCAAAGTCTCGAGTCCGCCGCAAACACTCTAACTGAGGTCGTAAGGGAAAACTCGGCAACTTTTGAGCGAGAATTGACCTGCAAAGGCGGCAAAAAATTTTTCGCCAGTCTTAAATTTGATCTATTAAAAACCGAGACAGACAACCCACTTGGATTTGCAGTGCTCGTCCGCGACCTGACCGAAAAAAAGTTAGCGCTAAAGAACAAGCATGAGCTTGAAAAGTCTGAGGAGATATTCAATCTGCTTGTATCTGCTGTCAAAGATTACGCCATATTCTTAATGAGTCCCGAGGGAAATATACTCACCTGGAATGAGGGCGCTAAGCGGCACAAAGGCTATACTTCCGAAGAAATAATCGGCAGAAATTTCTCCACTTTCTATGTCAAAGAATCGGTCGAAAGCGGTCACCCACAATGGGAGCTCGAACAGGCTAAAGTCAAAGGTCAGTATGAAGAAGAAGGCTGGCGAGTTCGAAAGGATGGGAGTCAGTTCTGGGCAAGTGTTTCAATCACAGCTATTTTTAATAAAGACGGACATCTGACCGGTTTTGTCAAAGTGACACGTGATTTAACTGAGCGAAGAGAAGCCGAACTCGAGCTTAGAAAAGCAGTCATAGATGCAGAAAACGCACGAGATGAAGCAGAGCGTGCAAATAGACTCAAAACCGAATTCGTTGCTACCATTTCGCACGAAATACGCACACCCATGAGTGGGTTAATAGGACTAGCTGAGCTTTTAATGCACGAACCCGATCGTAATGAATTACCAGAAATGGCTCAACGCATGTTCAATTCATCACGCAAACTGCTTGATGTATTGAACAGTCTACTTGATTTTTCAAAACTGGAATCAGGAAAAGTGAAAACCGAGAATGTTTATTTTTCGCCTAAAGCGGTAATAGATGAAGTCATCGGTCTGGTATCGCCAATGGTTCAGGCAAAAAGCTTGTCGACCGAAACAATCATAACCAAAAACGTTCCAGAGCGAATTTATGCAGACGAGACGAAAGTACGTCAGGTGTTGAACAATTTGGTGCATAATGCTGTGAAATTTACAAGTCACGGAAGAATCAGAATCAAAGTAGACCGCAAAGATATGAATGGTATCGATAGCGTTTGCTTTTCGGTCTCCGATACCGGAATTGGTATTAGAGAGGAACATAAGTCTTTGATGTTCGATCCTTTCGTTCAGGCCGATCCATCCTATACCAGAAGATTTGGTGGAACTGGATTAGGACTGTCTATTTGCCGGCATTACACGACTTTGATGCAAGGCGAAATCGGACTTGAAAGTACCGAAGGTAAAGGCTCCACTTTCTGGTTTTCCTTACCGGTCAAGGATCAATCGACTGATGAATGACAAACTTATACTTGTAGTCGAAGATGATGATGACCTGCGTTATCTTGCGCTTCAACAGCTAAAGAAGCTCGGATATGCAGGCAAGACAGCTACCGATGGTAAAGATGCAATCGAAAAGACTAAAGAAAGCCAGTTTGACCTCATCTTGATGGACGTAATGATGCCTATTATGGACGGAGTTACTGCCACTAAAGAAATCAGAAATCTGGAAGAAGGAAGTGGAAGACGCACTAAAATTGTTGCGATGACTGCAGTTTCAGACAAGGATCGTTGTTTGAAAGCAGGTATGGACGATTATATTTTCAAACCCATAATGCTTGATGCATTACAAGCTCTCCTCAACAAGTGGCTTGTGTAACAGCCATTCAAGCAGGCTTCACTATTTTTTTGAAATTTTGAACAGACATCGTATTTAAAACATCTTTTTTGCATATGCCAGCTCGTCTTGCCAAATGAATGCCGTATCTTAGATTTTGGAAATTAGAAGTCGAGTGGGCATCTGTCGAAATTACAAATTTAAGCCCAAGATCTCGAGCTATTCGAGCCCACTGTGGAGCCAGGTCTAGCCTGTAAGGGTCGCCATTAATTTCAATTGCAACGCGAGAATCTGCTATTGCTTCTAAAATTTTTTCCACATCACAAGGAATAGGGTCACGTTTTAAGACCAACCGACCCAATGGGTGTCCCCAAATTTTAAAATGCGGATTCTTCAACCCGCGCAAAAGACGCTTAGTCATTGCTTCTTCGTCTTGTCTGTAGCGAGAGTGAATACTTGCAATAATGACATCGAATTTTTCTAAAATATGATCTGGATAATCAAGTTCGCCATCGGCTAGAATATCGCATTCGGTGCCTTTCAATATTCTAAAATCGAGCAATTCTTGCACTCGATCTATTTCTTCCCATTGCTCCTTAAGACGCTCTATGCTCAAGCCACCAGCATAATGCGCAGTCGGGGAGTGGTCGGTAAGAGTCATATATTTTTTGCCCATTTTAATAGCAGCGCGAGCCATTTTTTCAATTGAATGAATGCCATCAGAATAAGTACTATGGCAGTGAGTCATACCTTGAATATCTTCGATCGTCACAAGGTTCTTGAAGTCACTTGAAATAGCTTCCTCCACTTCGTCATGTCCTTCGCGCAATTCAGGGGGAATAAAATTCAAACCTAGATAATTGAATACTTCTTGCTCGCTTTTGACCTCGATTTGTTTTCTGCCCTTTTTTAGAGCATGCTCGCTAAGCGTGTATTTCTTTTTGCGCGCTTGCTCCTGAATTTTGAAAAAATGCTCTTTAGTGCCAGAATATGCCACCATAGCTAGTGCCAGATTCTCGACGGCATAAATTATTATGCCGATTCCCTCTATATGTTCAATCTCGAGCGTGATGTCATCGCTGGAATTTTTTATCCACTTTATTGCATGATGATGTTTGAGTGCCTTTTGAGCTTGGGCAAGCGAGGACTCTACAGCAATTTCGATTTTATCGACGGACTCATAAAAGCGTCTAATTTTACCAACCAGCTCAACTTTCTGGGTTTTGAGACTTGATTTTAAGTCGTCTATAAACTCAAAAGCAATATCGAGAGCATCAACCAGAAGCATCTCACTTTTTGTCTGTTCAGCACTCTCGAGTCTATCCAAGATAGAGCGCTGGACTTTTATCCCAAAACCCTTAACTTTGGCGAGCTTTCCAGCTTTACAGGCTTTTTCGAGCTTCGATTTTGAATCTATTCCGATATCGGTTAAGGTTTTAATACGAGCAAGGGTCAAACCCCGAATTTGTGACAGCTCAAGAGTTCCTGGCGGTAACTGCAAGCGCAACTTGCTTAAAAGTCTGGTTTCGCCACTTTTATACAAATCAGTAATCGAAGACGCAAGTGAGTCGCCAATGCCAGATAGTTCGGTCAAGCGTTCTTCGCGTATTAATTTTCCTATGTCTTCACTTGCACTTTCTACAGCTTTTGCCCCTTGCAAATACGCTTTTGCTTTGTACGGATTCTCGCCAAGAACATTGAGCAACAAGCCGGTTTCGCGCAAGGCACTGGCAATTTCATATTTATCATGCAAAGCACCAGACACAAAAAGTCCCCCATTTAACCTGACTTTTTTGTAGCGCATCTAGGCTGTGTGGGAGAAATACCATTGTCTAATAGATCTAATAGGTCCAAAATCATTATGGCGAATGGTGGAGTAAAAATTAGCTTGCATAATGCAAATGAGTCTTTCGAGTCTCAGCAATTAGCCGCAAACAACCCTTCTGATATGCCTGACAATAAAGGCACAGACGATTTCGACCCTTTTGCAAGTGTAAGAATGGCAAGGCTTGATGTTTCAACAGCAAATCTAAGTCCAAACCCAAATTCGAATTTTAATCCATTCGCTTATAGCCCACTTAAATCCGCACCGCAATTCAGTTTAGAGGCTAATCTTTACGGGTCTCGCTTCGATAACCAAAACTTTCAATTCCATCAGTATCCATTTGGACCTCGTTTTCAGCCACAATATCAAGCCCAGTTTGCACCACAATACCAGTTCCAATTTCAGTATCGCCAAGACTTCCAGACTGGATATAGACCGCCTTTCGTGCCTAATTTCCAACCACAACTGGCTATGTCTCAATACGAACCTCAAGACGAAGACGACGGTATAGACTTCACCGAAGGTCAAAAGCCTCCTGAAGGTCCGCAAATAGTGGAAAGACCTGAAGATCGCAACCGTCCTATAGTCACTGTACGCCAAGGAGAAAGTATTCAACGCGCCATAGACCGCGCGCCCGAGGGAGCCATAGTTAAAGTCGAGCCAGGCGTCTATAAAGAACGTCTAAAAATAAACCGCGACAATATCACTCTTCAGGGCGAAAAGGGGGCGGTTAT
The DNA here is from genome assembly GCA_964519785.1 of uncultured Candidatus Obscuribacterales bacterium. Classification (GTDB taxonomy): domain Bacteria; phylum Cyanobacteriota; class Vampirovibrionia; order Obscuribacterales; family Obscuribacteraceae; genus Aved-18. Next base: position 16,268 of record CAZFKB010000002.1, read on the forward strand.
GGACTTCGCCGGAGTCGACACTTCATTTGGCGCAATTAAAATTGAAAACCGACAAAACATAACCATTTCTGGCTTTGAAATCAAAAATATTCAAGGCAAATCCACACCTTCTGCCATTCAAATAGAAGGCAACAGCAAAAACATACGCATTTTGAATAATGACATTCACCATGTTGAAAACAATTCAAATGCTCATGCCATAGCTGTGTACGGGCGCAATAGCAAACCGATTCAAAACATCGAAATCGCCGGAAACAGTGTCCACGACCTCAAGTTGGGCAAGAGCGAAGCAGTGGTTGTAAATGGAAATGTCGAAAATTTCAAGATAACCGACAATCGCATTTATAACTCAAACAATATAGCAATCGACGTTATCGGCGGAGAGCGAGTGTCTTCGGGCAACGACCGCGCGCGCCTGGGGCTTATTGCTAGAAACGAAGTTTATAACATTAGCTCTGCCACTAACCCGGGCTACAACTACAAAAGAGCCGCCGCCGGAATATATGTGGATGGCGGAATGGAAATTACTATTGAAAATAACCGGGTACAAAACTCAGACTATGGTATAGAAATAGCTTCTGAGCGCAAAGGACTCAATGCCGAGCGCATAACAGTAAGAAACAACGATCTAATCAGAAACCACCTTGCCGGTATTTCCATTGGAGGTGGTGACTCATCTAATGGAGGCATCACAGATAGTGTCATCGAAAATAATAGATTGAGTGGCAACACGCGCGCTATTTGGCGCCAGAAAAATGTTGGCGTGGTAGAAATAAAGAACAACTCAGAGGCGTAATCGCATTAGCACAGCGTCTTAAGCGCCTTCTAAGTCTGAGAAGCGGGTTCATTGCGTCTCATGCGAACTTGTGCGGGGCTTCTGCTTGTTTCTTCTTCCATTTTTGATGCATTCTTAGAACCGCCAAGTTTTTTCATAATTTGGAATCTGTAGCGATACGCAAATAAAGCTGCCACCGGAGTGCCAAAACAAACCAGAAAACCAACTGCATAAATTGCGATAAGAATAATATTCAACTGCTCTCGAAGCCCGGTAATTGGTTCTGCAAGATCCTGGATAGGTCCTTTCAAATCAGAAACTGGCGGATACATTTTGTCCAGTTGTTGTTCGATGTGAGCCAGACGTTTCTCCACCGAAGACATGTCGCCACTGACACCTTCCATTTGTTCCTGGACTTCAACCATATTGCCACGCACATCGACAATTGGTTTATGCAGCGAAGCGATTGGTCCTTCTAAGCGCATGATTTGTTTTTCCAAATGGACCACTTTTTCCTGCATGTCTGTGACTGGTTTGAACACCCATTTGAATGGATTCAAATCACCAATAGAAAAACCTTTTTTCTCTTTGAATGCATCTTTATCGACTTCAACACCAGGAATCTCATTCATGCCTTCAATCATTTTATTATCGGCTTTTTCTTGCTCTTCCTTTTTCTGCTCTATTTTGGCGGGATCTTTAAGCGACGTTGTCATTTCATTTGCAGTATCGCTCACTTCCTTACAAAACGAAGGTAAAAGAACATTCGAAGAAATTGCAAGTGTAGTAAGCGTCAAGCTAAGAAGCAAAATATTCGCTCGTTTCATAACAGACTCCACATATTCAAGGACTGTTTATTTGCTTAGCATGAAGCGCCTGAATTAACGTGATGCTTCGGTCTGGGCTTTTGCAACCTGTTTTTTAGGTCTGTAAATCACCTTAGCCAAACCGGTTATACCAAGCTTGGAAGCAGCTGCTTTTGATAAGTCCAATACTCTATTTTTCTTGTAAGGTCCTCTGTCGTTGACAATGACGTTGACTGTCTGACCATTGCTTGGGTTAGTCACTTCAAGCTTGGTGCCAAACGGGAGGGTACGATGAGCACAGGTCATATCGTTCTGGTCAAATCTTTCACCCGAAGCGGTTTTACGACCGTGAAATTTTTTACCGTAAAACGAAGCTACCCCTTTAAAAACTTTATTCATTTTTCTATCTACTCGCAACGCGTTTCCAAAACGATTCCGCCACGATTTTTTTTCGGACTGATCGGTATTTTCTGTGTCTGCTAACGCTGGATGATTTAAAAATACTGCAATTACGCAAGCGGCCGCTAGGGCTAATGATCTCTTCTTTTCCATAACCAATAACCACGTTAAAATTGTTGTTTCTTGCTCAGTTACATAGCACTTTTAATCAATTGAAGCGGCTTGTGATGCCGGGTCACAAAGCGTTTACGGACATTGAAATTGCGCAGCATCAGGGAATTTGCGGACAAAAAAATCTTGTAGCGTAAATAATAATGTGCAATTTGGGCAATTTGAGTGTTGCGCATTTCCGCAGTTAGTCTGCAGTGATATAACGGTATAAGATATGGCCTTAGTAGAGGTTAGATCTGTGAATGCAAAATCCAAAATTTCTATTGCTATAGCTTGTCTACTTTGGGTAGTTTCCATCGGGCTTGGACTTTATTTCCTGATGAACTATGAGACTACACCAGGAAAGCCTGCTACGCCGCCGATGAAATTTCCCAAGGACACAAAACTGAAACTGAGTTCGGACAAAGATACTCTTGTAATGTTCGTTCATCCTCAATGTCCATGCACTAAGGCAAGCCTGGATCAACTGGCACAAATTTCACACAAAGACAATTTACAGATCAAACTAGTTTTTTTCCAACCAAGTGTAAAACCAGATGGATGGAGCGAAAAATGGCAGTTAGACGATTGGATTAATAGACCAAACGTCGAAATAATAAAAGATATAGACGGAGTTCAAGCAAGCATTTTTGACGCTAAAACGTCGGGTCAAACATATCTTTTCGATTCTAAGGGCAGATTATTTTTTAATGGAGGTATTACTGCTGCACGCGGGGTTGCAGGCGATAATATAGGATTCGATAACTTGAAGCTGGCTTTGGCCAGAAACAAAACTACAGAAGCAAACGATACCAATTTGAAAAAATCGCTAGTTTTTGGATGCAATTTACTAAATGAACGAAATTAATTCAAGTTCTTCACCACTACAAAGCGAAGAAGCACTTGCTGCCCAGTTATTCGAGGAGCAACGCCTGCGCTTTTATAAACGAACTGGAAGATTATTTGCAGGATTGATGATCTGTCAATGGATTGCAAGTATTTTTCTTGCCTTAGTCTTTGCGCCTTTGGCTTGGGATGGAACAACAAGTTCCCCGCATACCCATTTGCTGGCGGCAATTCTTCTTGGTGGTATCATCACGATTTTTCCAGTTTATATGGCTATATCCAAGCCTGGATATGTTGTCACTCGACATATTGTTGGCATAGGCCAGATGTGTATGTCGGCCCTCTTAATTCACTTGAGCGGCGGGCGGATCGAAACACATTTTCATATTTTTTGTTCTCTTGCACTGCTTGCCTTTTACTTAGACTGGCGAGTTTTGATCACTGCATCATGCGTAGTGGCACTGGATCATCTTATCAGAGGGATAATGTGGCCACAATCTGTCTATGGTGTAATATTTATCGAACCCTGGCGCTGGCTCGAGCACACTGGATGGATCGTTTTTGAAGATGCGATTTTGACATTTTCAATCAAAGACCATCTAAAGGCTATCGAAGAAAGTGCATCACGCCAAGCAAGCTTAGCAAAGACCAATGAACAAATTGAGATCAAAGTACAAGAACGTACTCACGAACTGGCTTTGACAAATGAAAAGTTGCAAGATTTGTCTAACGAGCTTGCATCATCTCGCGACGAAGCTATAAAAGCATCAAGTTTCAAATCAGATTTTTTAGCCAATATGAGCCACGAGATCCGTACGCCATTAAACGCTGTAATTGGTTTGAGCGATTTACTAATGCGCACGCCTCTCAGTGACGAGCAACGCGAGTTCAGCTCAATCATCAATAACTCAGCCGATTTATTGTTGGATTTGGTGAACGATATTTTGGATTATTCCAAAATAGAGGCCGGAAAATTAGATCTCGAACTGATCGAGTTCGACATAATAGAACTAATTGAAAATACCTGCGAAATTGTCAACGAACGCGCTCGCAGCAAGAATCTTACCTTGTCCAGTTTCATCGACCCTACTATTTCACGAATAGTTAAAGGCGACCCAGGACGAATCAGACAGATTCTGCTCAACTTTTTAAGTAACAGTATCAAATTCACTGAGCAAGGAGAAATCGTCGTAAAAGCGATGGGTAATCAGCTTCAGAATAGTGAATCTGACATGGTTGAAGTCACCTTTTTAGTAAAAGATACTGGCATAGGCTTAAGCGAAATTGCAAGAGAACGCCTATTTCAGCCTTTCACCCAGGCAGATAACTCGGTTACTCGCAAATATGGAGGAACAGGTCTAGGGCTTGCAATCTCGGATAAACTGGTCAAACTGATGGGCGGTAATATCGAATTCGAATCAGTTTATGGTAAAGGATCGACTTTTGGGTTCAAAATCAAAATGCAAGCTGTTCTTAAAGAGCCTGGACAGTCTCTCTCTTGCCCTATAAATGCATTTAACGCCAATCGCATTTTGCTTGTCGACGGACTTGAAGGTATTCAAAACGTGCTTCAATCATACGCCTCAATCATGGGTGTAAGAGCAAGTGTTGCAAGTGACATTGACAAAGCTTTGTTGATGATGAAAAAAGAAGCGGTCAAAGACCCCTTTGATATTGTTGTTTTCTTGATGAATCAAGGAAATGAAGAGTCCTTACTAAAATTCAAAAACTTGAACAAACATCCTCAACTACAAAAATCAAAACTAGCTGTGGTCGCAAGTTCAAACGAAAAAGAATTTGTCCAGCAAATAATGCAAGACGAGCTTTCTTATTACTTTTCTGCTCCTGTCAAAAAATCAAAATTCGTAGAAGGGCTCGTGACTTTACTCAGACAAAGAGCAGATGCTCCTAACATAGTCGATTCTAGAGACGAACAAGACACAAAGCAAGAATCTACTTCTTTAGTCTTGGTTGTCGAAGACAACGCAGCTAATCAGAAAGTTGCCCTATTGCAATTGAGAGAACTTGGGATTCCAGCTCACGCAGTAGGCAATGGAATTGAAGCACTAGAAGCGGTAACACGCACCCAATACGCTCTAATTTTGATGGACTGCCAAATGCCAGAAATGGATGGTATTCAAGCCACTAGAGAAATACGTAAGATGGAAACACTTACCGGAAAACGTTCCCCCATAGTAGCTATGACTGCGCATGCCCTTGCAAGCGATAGACTGGAGTGCTTGACTGCCGGGATGGACGATTATATAAGTAAGCCGGTTAATCAAAAGAAACTTGCCGAAGTCATAGAACGTTGGATGCCCCGGGTGTCACGTGCACCTGGCTCAAACCAGGAAATAACAGGGGATATTGCGATAAAAAAGCGTCCAATCGAAATTGAGACTTTGAAAAAAACTTTTGGGGCAAAAGTGGCGCTTGAATTAATGCAAGAATTTCTCAGTGACTCTAGGCGACTTTTACAAAAACTCGATAATGACCTTGAACTGAAGGATTTGACCGCTCTTAAAATGGACTTGCATGAGCTTAAAGGTATGACTGCAAGCTTGTATGCTGGCGAAATAGCCGAACTCAGTCGTTTAGCAGAGGAACGCATCCGTGAGAGTAATGATGTAAACCATGATTGGAACTCATACATAAGCGCAATTGACGAGATTCGCTCTGCCTGGATTCGCGCCAAAGATTATATAGAGTCGCACTCTCGCATCCTTTAACGGGAACCGTTAGCCAGAAACTGCGTCCCCTTTGCGAATGTTTAACGGGGGAGGATAAACATCATGATGAAATCAATTACCTGTTTACTGGCAGTAATGCTTTTAGGGACCGGGTTTATAGGGTTATTTGCACCTTCTTTCATGGCAATGGCATTGAACATTTCGCATTGTTTGCTTTTAATGGCAGTAGGTGGCGTGGTTCTATTTTTTGGACTTCAAGGCACCGAATTTCAAGCCAGAGACACCTGTAAAATCTTAGGTATAACATTTGGTCTTATAGGACTTGCAACTTTCTTTGCCGGACCCGGTATAGCCACAGCACAAGGCTTAGAAATCAGATCAGACGACGTGCTCAAGCTCTGGCCTGGACAAATCGAATTGACCACAAGCGATGCTATTCGCGACTTAATTATAGGAATAGTGGGCGTAATGGCCGGCTTTTTTCCGCGTGAACAAGAGATTCAAATCGATATGAAAGTGCAGGACATGCAAGTAAAAGCTGCCAAACAATCTCATTAAAAATGAAGATAATGGCGAAAGAGACGCATTCTTTGCGTCTCTTTTGTTATGACCGTTTTTTTGGTATAAAAAATATCGATGGGCTTGTTTGAATTAGGATTGAGAACGTGAAAAATAAAGGGGCTGCAATTGCTGTCTGTTTAGTTCTTTTAATCGCATCAGTCGGATATTACTTCTATATGCAGAGCTCGAGAAACAATTCAGATGTAGGAGGAATAGAAAAAAATTGGTGGGATGACCCCAATTCATCGGAAGAAAAATGGATCGAACAGTCTAGAGGTTATTCTCAACCAACTCCTAATGATGTGAATAAAACGGTAGAGGTCGAAGAAAATCGCGATCACTACACCGATATGGTTCAATATAAATCAACCAATTCTAAGCGCTACGGGCTTTTGAAAAGAGAAATCCAGGAATTGCAAGGACAATTGCAGTACGCCTCAAGTGCCCAAGATGCGGAAATTTTGAAAATGGAAATTACAAAACGCCAGAACAAACTAAAAGAAATCAAAGAAGACGACCAATTTATTCAGCTTTTAACCGGTCAGTGAAATGACAAAATCCCAATATTTATTGATTGTCTCATTTAGTTTTTCTTGTTTGACCCAATTTTCAATTCCAGCCACTGGAGCCGAACCTGATTATTTAAAAGCGGCAATAAATGAGTATTACAAAGGTCATTACACTCTTGCGCGCGCACAACTAGAAGAGTCAATAAAAAAGAATCCTAAGAATCAACTTGCACATTATTTTTTAGCTCAAACTCTTGCTGAAATTCATGATTACAAAGGTGCTACAACAGAGTATATAACCTGTCACAAACTGGACCCAGATTCCACTTGTGGCATCAAAGCCAAGCAAGGATTTGAACAATTACACAATTTTGAGCAGTTAAATTTGCAAAAAGGTTATGACTCGATCAGGCAGGAAAGACGTGCCTCGGCCAAAGATAGGATAACAACCCAAATAGACAAAAAAGTCGAAGAGAGTGTCGAATCAAATAAAGCCATTGCAAAAAAAACTATGGAAGACGCTCAAAAAGAAGTATCGCGAATTCAAGCACAGTCTCAGCAGGACATAGATTCGTTACCTCGTTTAAGACGCAATGGGTACTGGAGGAACCAAATGACCCAGCAGATTCGAGAGCAGGCTAAAGAGCGAATAAAGAGCGTGATGGATAAAGCCAAATCACAAACCGAACAGATGGAAAAAGATACTGCTTCAAGAATTGATTCCCTAGAGAATATGAAACAAGGAATTCATCAAAACTTCAAGAAAGCTTCTACTAAGGGTACGAATCTGGCTCCTGAAGGCACTAATGTTTATATTCGAAATTACGAACATAAGAAATAATTGCTTTGTCTTTGAATCGCTGTTTGATTCTCTCACGAACTTTTATGAGAGTTTCATGACTGTAAGCCAATCTCCCGCTTGAGCCTTTATATGTATCAAAAGCACCATCATGCGGTTGAAACTGTTCTAGGAAAATTATCCAACGCGAACCTACTTCAGGCATACTCTTCTCGCTCAGTAAAAAATCGTCCGGCTTGCTTTCGTTCACATTCTCGCTTTGAACAAAACGCACTGGGAGTTTGGTTTTGCAACAAGGTTTACCTGCTAATATTTGCACCAGCTTGAAATTAGCACACGGAGGATAAACATCACTTTTGTCTTTATCGTAGCCTTCATAAAGAGCAAGTGCTATAAAGTTCGATTTATTCACTAACTCGTCCAGAGCAACACTATCTTCGCTTAAAACTGGCTTTTCAAAAATGAATGCAGCGACACAAACAGACAACAAAATCAAAATTTGTTTTTTCATTTTTGCGTTTTTGCCTTTTTTCGTTTTTCTATAGCGGATCGATGCACAATAAAACAAGAATCACCATCATCAGAAAGCTTAGACACTCCATTTCGAATAATCGGTCCGAAATGTTCAAAAGGAAGATAGTGCAAAACTCGCAAGAACTCTATACTTCTTGGCTCTGCAATTGATCTGTAGTCAATGAACTCGATACCGGTCAAGTCGGCACCGCCAGTACCAAGCTTGTCTGTATTTTTTAGACTGAGCAAATCATTAGCGGCTGAAATCTTCAAAACTCGATCTTTTGGATTATGAAAAACGCCAACGTATTTGGCTTTCTTTTTAAGACTAAAAGCCACTTGTACAAATAAATCATTATCAACATCTGGAGCAATGAAATAAACACGCTCAAATTTCTCGGTTGCATCAGATGCAAGATAACGCGCCATAAGCCTGTTACCAAGACTGTGGGCTACAAGAACTATTTTGGTATCTTCAGGCAATTTAGTTTTCAAATCTTTCAAAAAGGTGGTCAAATCGCTCATCACCTGATTGTCATCAATCATTTTGCGGTCATACAAATATAAAGCGCGCAGTCGTTTGCGTCCCCAGAGCCGTGGTATTTTAAGTCCTGCAGTACCTTTTGAAGGCCAGGTGAAACTCACTACTGGCGCTTCAACAGAACATGCCATAATTCCAGCACTGTAGAGCGCGTTGTCTCCACTTGAAGCAAATCCATGAATATAAACATAGACAGTTTTAGAGGCTTCACTTGCCTTAGTTAGCCTTGACCAGAATTGAGGTGATTCTTCAACGTTTTGCAGAAAATCCTTTGCTTCTGGCTCGGCTACATAACCTCGTATTTCAATATATGGTTCAAAAGTTGTCAGTTTTTCATCAAGGGTACAACCAAGATCTTTCAAAGACGCTATTAAACCCGCATTTTCTTGCAAAAATGACTTATTTGCAGGCAAAAGCGCCTCGGCACAGCCTAGCTTGAGAGGACCAAGCTGGTGACCAGATTCGTCTTTATTAGATGTAATTTTGATCCTGTCGGTGGCAAAAAATACCGGCACCTTGATAATAGGCGGACCTGATTCTTTAGTCTTAAAGGCAAAAGCAGGCATAACCGCAAAGGCGCCTAAAATGAGGCTCAAAATCAGTGTAATAGAACACCTTTGGCTAAACCAGATTCTCAATGAGATAGCTGACATGATAAGGCAACCCGTGATTTAATTTTGTGTTTAGGGGTCCCCAATTTATTTAGCAGAGGAAAAAATTTCGATGCACTTACGCTCTAAACGACTTATATATAGTTTGACTTGTCTGTCACTCTTGTTATTGAGTCCAAAGTCTTGCCTAGCACAAGAGGAGCAAGCAATTTTTTCCAAGATTGAGGAATTCGTCAAAAAAACTTATCCCCACGCAAAAGTTACCCGCGAACCAAACAAACTTCACTTTGAATCTAAAATCAAAACGCTGGTAGGCTATTACAGTAAAGAAAAAATGAAAGTTCCTGACGCTGGCGGTATCATGGGTGATATCACAGTCGAATCTGGTGAATATAACGCCAAAGACAAACACGTTCTTTCTAACGAACAAAACGAAGGCGTGATGTCGACCTTGAAGTTAGCGCCTTATAACAAAAGCGCTAATAATCATTTACTTGCCAAATTATATTTTCCGCTTGATACCACATACGAATTTAAAGAACATATGAAAACTTTGATCAAACAATATGGGTCAAGCGACAGTCCGCATGCGGAGCTAAGCAAAGAAGAATTGCACAAAAAAGCGATGGTTGAAAGCCAGAAAGATGTTTCTAACTGGGTTGAAACATCTACTCTGCAAGAACAGCTCGAACTCGGGCTGGAGGCAATTAAACGGCATAACTGGGAAGGCGCAAGAAGGCATTATCGAGCTGCATCCTTGATTGCGCCAACTCAAACTGATTTTTATCCCAAATACTATGAAGCCTGCCAAAAAACTGGATATTGGGGAGAAGCACAGGAAGTCGCAGCAAAGCTCGTTAAGACCTCACCTGAAAACGAGCGTTTATATATAGAAAAATATGCTGATGCGTTAATAGCAAACAAAGAAGCTGACAAAGCAACCGAAGTACTGCGCAGAGCCCTTCAGTTATCTGTGGATGGCAAACAAAAAACAAGGCTGTATCACGCACTCTTACAAATTGCTATTAACAAGCACGACGATAATTTAATTGAATCGACCAGTGCTGAGCTTTTGAAGATTTCGCCAGACGAAGATGATGTCAGGGCCAGACTTTTAGAAATCCGCAAGAAAAAGAAATCGCAAGAGTGAGATAATTGTCTCCCACACAAGAGGATGCAAAGATGCCTACAGTTTTTGATGAAAAATTAGAAAGTCTCGAAAAGTCATTTCGTGCCGAATCCTTTCCGCAATTCAGCGAAGTTCGCGAAGCATCCGGATTTGTCGTCGACACTCTTGACATAGCCTGGTCCGCTGCCAAAGCCATTTTTGGCGAAAAAGCAACACCTGATCATGCTCTTGAAATTTACGACCGCATGATATTGCGTATCGAAGCCGTACAAGCTCAAGTAAGCGACGAAGACGAGTACGGCGACGAAGACGAGTACGAAGAAGACTAATTAGATAGTCTCTTAAGTAATAAAGCACTAGCAGCTGGCTCGAATCCATATTCAGCCAGCTTGTGCTCTTTTTGGTACTTTTGCAAATGCTTTTTGGCTTCGTCATTCTTTTTGGCTAAATAAAATTCGACTCCAAGCCAAAAGTCCTGGTTGGGATAGCCTACTTGCAAAAAATTTTCTTTTTCAAGCTTGCCATTGAGATAATCGACTATAGCTATTGGGTGATAACCGTATATATTTTTTTCCGATTTTGTCAGTAAGGGCAATTCCACATTTTTGCCCATGAACCGCTGATGCAGCCAGGTATAGACTGGAGACATATTCTTTTGTATTTCACAACCTGTACTTCTGTACTTTGAATTAGAAGGTCCTGTCACGATATCTTGCATTTCTTGCATATCGCGCTCAAAATCGGGCGAGTCAAGCTCTAAACCAAGACTGTAAGAAAGTATCATTGCCCAATCATCGGCATGAATTGCGCGAGCTCTTATTTGTGTCTGCGTTTTTAGATCAACAGAATTTTTAAGCCCGGAAAGAATCGAAAACGAATCAGAAACAATTTGTCTTGCCAGTTTCAAGTCACCTTTGATTACTGCCGCGTGTAGCGCCTCTCTTGCATATTGCGAACTGAAAAAATAGTCATTACCAAGCAATTGTTTTTGATATAAATCAGAAGCAAGAATATTAGACTGACTCTGCGGATAAGCCGATGAAAAGACGAGAATGCCTTCTTTTGCACCCTCGCCAAACCAAGCCACTTCATGAATCTGATCAAGATCGCCATCTCCTACCGAACAGGTAGAAATTGAGACAAAAACCGGCGCTTTGACCTTTTTTAAATAAACTTTTTCGTCTGACCAACCACAATAAACGTCACCATAATAATCGTCATAGGATCTGGCTTGCAAATATCCAGGCTGATCAAATTTGACGAATCCACTAATGCAGCCGTTTTTCATCGTTAAATAATTTTGCGTGCCAGGCATCACCCTTTGATAATCGACTTTAGCCGTATGGTGAGATAACCATCCTCCTGTAGGTCCAAGAGCCACTACAAATAACTCTTTTTGTCATTTGTCCATTTTATCAAAGTGAGTTAATTCTGCCCATTTTGCCGGACTGAAAGTCGGCAATAGCCTGAAAGATTTCATCTTTGGTATTCATCACAAAAGGTCCATAACTTGCAACCGGTTCTTGGATAGGCTCACCAGCCATAAACAACAATCTTGAATCTTCTAGAATCTCTAATTCTATGGTGTCACCTGCAGTATCCATTAGCACTAATTTTGCTTGATCGGATATAGTGGCATCAGCTATTTTCAAAGAACCTTCCATATACAGAAATGCAGAGTTGAAGCCGCTGGGCACAGGCAGACTTATTTTGGAACCTTTGACTAGTTTTAAATCTATCAAACTTACTGGCGTAAAAGTGTATGCAGGGCCTTTAGCATCATGTAATTTACCCGCGATAATTCGTGCGACACTTCCCTTGGAGTCAAGCTTGAACTGCGGAATTTTTTCACTCAAAATTGTTTGATAACGAGGACTAGTCATTTTGTGTTCTCGAGGCAAATTGACCCAAAGTTGGATCATTTCAAAGTCTCCACCTCTTTTAGAAAACTCACGCTCGTGCATTTCCTCGTGAACAACACCAGATCCAGCAGTCATCCACTGAACATCACCAGGATGGATAATTCCCTGGTTACCAGCTGAGTCTTTGTGTTCGACACTGCCTTTGTAGGCAATAGTCACAGTTTCAAATCCTCTATGAGGATGTTCTCCTACTCCTTTTGGTCGCAAGCTTGGCTCGAATCTTGAAGGACCAGCATAATCAAGCATCAAAAATGGGTTTATGGCTGCATCAATGCCACTTGAAGGAAAGAAATTTTGCACAGGAAAACCATCTCCTACCCAGTGAGATGAACCTGCGCGATTAATAGATTTTATTTTCTTGTTCATATTATTGTCTCCGCGTGATGCCCCAGTTTCTGCAAAAGCGTTATCAATAAAGCTCGCTCTTGCTCGTTTAGAGGCGACATAATTTTCTCCATATCTTTTGCATGGACTTTGAAAGCTTGCTCGATCAATTTTTGACCTTTGCTGGTCAGTGAAACGAGCCTGGCGCGTCTGTCATTTGGATCATTTTTTCGCTCCACTAGACCCTGCGATTCAAGCCGGTCTACTGCAGCAGTCATCGAACTACTTGTGAGTAAAACTTTGTTTCCCAGCGCGTTTATAGGCAAATCGCCTTTGTGCAACAAAGCCTCGAGTACACCAAAGTCGGACACTCCAAGCTCTAAAGACTGAATGCAGCGATGGGCGTAGTTTTCTACAGCACGAGCTGTTTTCCAAAGCAATAGCCAGGCATGGATGCCGGTTGTGTTTGGGTTTTGCTTTAATTTCTTCATTTTAATTCGATTCCCGATATTTCGATATCGAGATATATTATATCGAAGATTTCTAGCGCTCGCAAGTCAAGATGCCAAATCAGCTCTAAACGCTCTAGAATTAGGAAATGACAAGCAAGAACCAAAAGGCATTATTATGGATTACGATAGCCATACTTGCCGCCTCAATCGAGCCGATTGTGGTAAAGCTGGGTTATGCTGGCAAAATAACACCCGCCGAGCTTCTGATTGTAAAAAACATCACCGGCGCGATTTTAATAGTTCCAATGACCTGGACGTTTGGCAAACTGCATTGGATTGGCTGGAAAAACGTTCAAAAAATCATGGCCGTAGCACTTCTTTTACTTTGTACAAACACATTGACTTTGTTTGCCTTGCAGTCGATAAGCGCCGTTTTAATGATAACGATAATTACTACCACTCCAGCTCTTGTGGCATTGCTAAACGAGCGCATTGGCAGAGACGTGCTTGCACCCACGTTCTGGCTAGGATTCTTTTTGTGCTTTGCCGGAGTGATAATGGGTTTAAATTTTACCGATATCACCTTTAGTACCATGGGATTGGTAATGATTTTTGGGGCAGTGATTAGCTCAACTTGTTATCGCGTGCAAATGGAAACGACGACTGCTGAATTTACACCGGCTCTGGTTTCTACCTATACTTTCTTGATTAACGGTCTTATCACCTTATTTTTTATAGCGCCTTTTGTTGGTCTACCAAAACAAGCAAGCTTGCCTATTGGCTGTTGGATTGGTCTTGCTGCTGCCGCTGCAAATGTGGCGTTCCTTTACGCTCTAAATCTAGTGGGCTCCACTCGAATTTCACTTCTAAATATGTTGCAGCGACCAGCTATGGTCGTTGCAGCTGCCGTGGTACTACACGAGCCACTCAACTGGCAAACATGTGTTGGTATTGTGCTTGCTACCATTGGCATTCAACTTGCAAAAGTGACTAAACGCAAACACAAAGATGAAGTTTTACCTGCCACAGACTCAGTTACAGTAGCAGGGGAAACTGAAACAGATTGTGATAAGCTAAAACAATGAGTGAAGAAGCGACCAAACTGGAAGAGAAAGCGATAGAGCCTCTGGGCGACGACGTCAAAACAGACGAAAATAAACCCGATATCGCTCAGTCCAAATCTAAAACAAATAAGCAAGAAATGAGCACTCTGCTTGCTTATTTGATTCTATTTTCCATGCCCTTTGGTTACATAGTTAGTTCTTTGCACGGTCAATACGCGACTCATGCAACTTTTGCCATGGTGACCTTATTTATTATTTGTTCGCTGTCAGATCAAGACAAAATCAGCCGTTACACTGGTTTTTTGTTTGCTCTTTTATGGACTTGCGCTGGCATCATGTTTTACAGCATGCGTGGCATTTGATTTAAGACTATTTTTTAGCTGGCTCAAATCCGATATTTTCTAAATGACCGCCACGTTTGCGATTAACTACGATGTTATAACCCTGGCCTTTATTATCGTATTGATTGATCCTGAGTGCTAAATCTAGCTGATGTTGTGCCAAAAAGTCGTTTTGTCCCTCAATAGTCGAGGGGAAAGTGCCATTAATCTTAGCTTCGCGCATCTTTTCGACTGCGTAGTCCATAATTTGACCAATAACGCTGCCTGCTGTAAGCGCTTTGTCAGCACCACCCTGGTCTTCGGTAATAGAGTCAAGTGTGGCGGCGGCGCTTCGGGCCCTTGTGTCTAAATCTGTCATGAAAAAGTCCTCTAAAGCGAAACTGGGGATTAGGTTTGGTTAGACTCATCCTATAAGCCAGGCGGTTGTCAAGCTATGGTAAAAGCCGCAAATATCGAATTAATTTAGTCGGACCCGATTATTTAATCTTGCGCACGTATTCGAATAATTCAGCCAAAGTGTTGTCCATACTTGTGATTTCAGCTTTCAAGTCTTCAATCATGGCGACTCTGTCATCAATCAGTCCAATGTCGAATTTAATCTTGCCATTACTCTTTCCGGCTAAATGCTCTTCGCGCTGTTTTTTACTCATCCGATGACCGCCGTGTACCAGACAGTAACCGTTTGTCTCCCATCTTTCTACCAGAGCCTGACGCCTGGTCAGCCCGGATTTATTAGTAGTTGACACAGTATTTAGAAAGGTCCAGACGCTTTCGGGATAAAAACCATCTGAATTATCGTTATAAATGATATGACCCAATAAATTGGGAAGCCCTGTTTCTATGCGGTGCTCTCTTCGCATATTTTTCAAAGCCAAAAGAGCAAGTGCAGCCTGACCTGACCCTTCTACAACATCTACAGTGGCGGGAGCTCTAAAATCAACTTCTCCCAGAGCAAGAGATCCGGACAATATCCCTGTGACACCACCAGCGATGAGATCGCCGTAGGAGTTATATTTGATAGCCCTGTCCTGATGCTCTGCAAGAGTGGCCTTTATCGCTTCAGCACCGGCTTTCTGTCTATCGACATGATTGATTGCTCTGCGCATATCAAAATGAAAAGAAAGTATTTGCTCGTTCATTTCTTGCTTGCCAAACATAATATTCATTTTGCCATCAGCAGAATTTCTGTCTGAAGTCTGCATTATTTGCTTGTAGTCGAGCACCTTATTTTCTATATTCCAGGCGCGTATCAAAAGCTGAGTATCAGGGGTCAAATCGCCTGTAATGGTCGCTGTTTTAATTGCTTCCTTATGATGCGCATGCTCATGTGCTTGTCTCACAATTGTATTCTTTGAATGGTGAGGCATAGTCGGCTTCGCGTGGATCGATAAATTCAAACCACAACTTACTTGCAAGAAAAACGAAAGACTAAAAGCGACGAAAACCTTTTTTCCTACTACGCTCGTCACCATTTTCCCCTTTTATTTTGCAGACTCAACTTCAGCACAAGGCTTACATAGCTCGGCGAAAGACTTATCTTCACCAATTGTAGTGGTGTATTTCCAACATCTTCCGCATTTTTGACCCTCGGCTTTGAGAACGAAAATATTCATTCCATTTTCACTAAGTTCGCTCAAAGGATCTAATGATTCCAATTTGGTAGTGCCTTTACCGTTTTCAACCTGCGCTTGCGAAGTGATGAAAAATCCTGGCAGATTTTCACCAAGCGATATTATTTTATCGCTAAGGCTTGTGTCTTCTACTTTTATAAGAACCTGAGCCTCTAAAGAACTGCCAATCTTTCTTGCTGCTCTGGCTTGCTCAAGCGCCTTATTGACTGTGTCTCTTGTGATTATCAACTGACTCCAGAATTGATCCAGATTGGGATTCAATAAACTTTGATCGACAACAGGATAATCAGCAAGTAAAACGCTTTCTTCTTTGAATGAGTACTCTTTTAGCGCTTTTGGCACATGCTGCCATATATCTTCAGCCATGTGAGGATTGACTGGTGCAAGCACCCGAACAAGCACACTCAACAATTTTGCAAGCACAGTCTGAACTGAGCGACGAGCCTTGGATTTTGAAGCTGTGGTGTAAAGTGTATCTTTAGCTATATCAAAATAGAAGTTAGACAACTCGACATTGCAAAAATTTTGAAGCAGTTGATAATACTTGAAATACTGGAAATTATCGAAGTCTTTGATGATTTCTTTGAGCACCTCTTGCGAGCGATGCAAAATATATTTATCGATATCTTGCAGCTCTTCATACGCAACTGTGTCTTTCGCCGGGTCGAAATCATATAAATTTCCAAGCATATAACGCGCTGTGTTGCGAAGCTTCTTATACACATCGGCTAGTTGAGCGAGCAAATTTTTACCGCAGCGAATGTCGTCTGTATAGTTGACTGATGCAACCCACAAACGCAGAACATCAGCACCATATTCTTTGATTACTTGCTGTGGCTCGACAATATTTCCAAGTGACTTGGACATTTTACGCCCGGTTTCATCCACCACAAATCCATGCGTTACAACAGTTTTGTATGGAGCACGACCATGCAGGGCGACACTGGTTAGAAGTGAAGATTGAAACCAACCTCGGTGCTGGTCAGAGCCTTCTAAGTAAAGTTCTACTGGTGTGCCCTTCAAATAAGAACGACTATCTACAACTGCTGAATGCGTTACGCCAGAATCGAACCAGACATCCATAATGTCTGTTTCTTTTTCAAATTCAATGCCACTACATTTTGCACATTTGGCCGTGTCACCGAGCATTTCTTCAGGTGAAAGTAGCCACCAAGCATCAGAGCCTGCAAGTCGCCCATCGTGTTCGATGGTTTCATATGCAGTGGCAACCTTTTCCATGGATTCTGCTGTCATTAGCGGTTCGCGACAGCCTTTACAGTAAAAAACCGGTATTGGAACACCCCAGACTCGCTGTCTTGATATACACCAATCAGCGCGATTTTCGACCATCGAATAAATTCTGTTTCTGCCCGATGCCGGCACCCAGGTCACCTGATCTATTGCATCGAGAGCTTGTTTTCTGAATCCATCAACAGAAGCGAACCATTGTTCGGTGGCTCTAAAAATCAAAGGCTTTTTGCAACGCCAACAATGCGGATAACTATGTGTATAGGTCTCATGGTTTAAGAGAACACCGATCTCTTTCAGATGTTCGACTATTTTGGCGTTAGCTTCGTCATAGCGAAGCCCGCTTGCCACAGGTCCTGCTTCATCGGTGAGTACGCCGCGACCGTCTATTGGCGAAACTATTCCAAGATTGTATTTCTGACCGATTTCAAAGTCTTCTGGACCATGCCCTGGTGCTGTGTGTACGCAGCCAGAACCCGTGTCGTCAGTAACGTGTGTTCCACATATAACTCTGGAGAGCCGATCTAGAAATGGATGCTTACATTCAAGCATCTCGAGATCGGCGCCTTTACAGGTTCCAAGCACTTTGCCTTCGATTCCAGTTTTTTCCTGAAATTTCTCGCGCAATTTGTCTACTACTACAAGAACACCGTGCTCTTTTGTATCCAAAAACTCATAGGTAAAATCAGGATGTAGACATACAGCCAGGTTGCCAGGCAAAGTCCAGGGAGTAGTGGTCCAGATTACAAAATGAACTGTTTTGTCCTTGTCTACAAAATCGGGTAATTTTCCTTTCCCTTCAGAAGCTTTTCTGTCCAACTCAAATTTAACGAAGATTGAATGTGACTTATGTTCGCCATACTCGACTTCCGCCTCTGCCAGTGCGGTTTCACAGGTTGGACACCACTGGACCGATTTAAGACCTTTGTATAAATAACCTTTCTGAGCCATTTTTGAAAACACTCGAATTTGAGCAGCCTCAAATTTTGGATCGAGAGTTACATATGGATTTTCCCACTCGCCCCAGACGCCAAGCCGTCTAAAATTGCCTTCCTGACCAGGTAGATTGTGCAAAGCAAATTCGCGACACTTTGCTCGTAACTCTACTTGAGTCATCGAGCGCCTTCCGCCTTTGACATTTTTACACACAGCATTTTCGATTGGCAGTCCGTGCGAGTCATAACCAGGCACATAAGGGCTGTAAAATCCGCGCATAGACTTATAACGCGTGACTATGTCCTTCAAGATTTTATTCAGGGCAGTGCCAATGTGTATCTTGTCTGAACTCAGATAAGGAGGACCATCATGCAAAACGAACTTGGCTGCGTCTTTGCGCTTTTCGACTGACTTTTGATAAATATTTTGGTCCTGCCAGTATTTTTGAAATTCGACTTCTCGAACGGCACTATTAGCCTTCATCGAGAATTCGGTCTGGGGCAGATTGAGGTTATAACTCTTCTTTTTATCTTTTTCGCCTGTCATTGCATTTTCCTAAAAACAAAAACGCCAACGCTTTTGCGCTGGCTTAAGTATGATACTCAGTGAGCCAGCTACATTACTGCACAATAATGATAATCCCAGTGCCTTCGGCATGCTGAGGATGTAACATGAAAGTATCGCAAGTAAAGATAAATCTGGACACGACTCTAGGACCATAGGGGCACTAAATCAGAATATATAAGCTTCTTCGAGTCGTCAAGAAAAGGATAGTCCCAGCTATAAATAAGTACAGAATAGTACAGATGGCAAGAGTTAGTTACAGTTCATATTTGAGGAAACCATTTTGCGAACAGAACGACTAATAGCCCTTAAAGCTGCACATGCAGCCGGAGCCTTACACAAAGAGAAGCTCGGCAATTTAACCTGCATCGATTATAAGAGTGCATTTAATTTAGTGACTGAAGTAGACAAAGCAGCAGAGGCATTAATCCTCGACATTTTAAAAGCAGAATTCCCAAATGATAATTATCTAGCTGAAGAAACCGGAGCAACTACTGCCTCAAACAATGGCAGACGCTGGCTAATCGACCCGCTTGATGGGACCACTAACTATGCTCATGCTTATCCCTTCTTTTGTGTCTCAATTGCTCTTGAAGAAGACGGCGAAATAACACTAGGCGTTGTGCACAATGCTGTTTCGCAAGAACTGTTTTGGGCTGAAAAAGGGCTTGGTGCAAGATTGAATGACAGAGTCATTTCTGTCTCTTGCAATACCAAACTAGAGGCATCACTACTTGCAACCGGTTTTCCACCCGACACCAAAAACACACGCTTTCACAATATGACCGAATTCACAACCATTACACATGCTTCGCATGGAGTTCGTCGCGACGGTTCCGCCGCGCTTGATTTGTGCTTTGTTGCTTGCGGACGTCTCGATGGTTTTTGGGAGAAAAAGTTAGCTCCCTGGGACGTTGCTGCAGGCAGTCTCATTGTTCAAGAAGCAGGCGGTCGCGTTACCAATCTGGAAAATGGCCCGCTCGATATGAATTCCGGGCACATTCTTGCAACCAATGGTCTTATCCACAAAGAAATGGTAAATATCTTCCAGGACTGTTTTTCAAAGACTTAGATTACTTTCCAGCTCAGAGTTTGGCCTGCCAGAAAAGGCTTGACCGAACCACAAGTGTCGGGCACTTTCCATGGCTCTTTTACAATTTCAATACTGTGCTGGTTGAGTGGAAGATTATAGAACTCAGCTGCAAATTGAGATGTAAAAGGCTCCAGTTTAGCAATGGTGCCATAGTCTTCGAAAATTTGACACAATGCTGGCACTAAAACCGGTGCAGTATAAACACCTGCAGCACCGCAAGCATTTTCTTTGGCAGAAACAGCGTGAGGTGCACTGTCTGAACCAAGGAAAAATTTGGGGTTTCCAGACAAAGCAGCATCGATGATTGCAAGTCTGTCACCAGGACGTTTGGCCACCGGCTTACAAAAAGCATGAGGGTTCAATCCTCCACCGATTACATCGTCTAAAGTCAAATACATATGATGAACAGTGAGCGTACATGCGACATTCGAGGGTAAGGCCTTAACGCATTCAATTGCATCTCTGGTGGTGGCATGCTCCAGCACAATCCTTAATTTAGGAAAGCTGGATGCAATATCTTTCAAAACTGAAAGAAACTCCATTTCGCGATCTAATGAGAAGGCATTCGGCATTTCTCCATGCAAACACAAGACCAGACCGCATTCTTCCATAGCTTTATAGACCGGATAAAGCGCTTTAAAATCAGAAACTCCACCTTGAGAGTTGGTTGTTACACCATCTGGATATAACTTGCCTGCAATTGCTCCTGCTTGCTTCAGACCATCAATTTCGGCAGCAGATGTGGATGGAACTATTTTAAAAGTCATAAGTGGAGCAAAAAATTTGCCATTTGTAGAAGACAGCACTTGCATTATTTGTTGACGATAGTTGATAACGTCTTTAGCGGAAAGCACAGGCGGAGTCAGATTAGGCATAACAAGCGCGCGTTCGCACTGCAAAGCTGTATAAGGCAGGACCGATTCGAGCATTTCATCTTGCCTTAGATGAACGTGCATATCGTCAATCTTGCGTATACGCAACTTGCTTGCTCCTTGTTTTGTCATATGGTTTATCGAGTGTCTTTTGTTTTAAAATTGCCGACAATTCTCTGCAAATATCGCGAGGTAAAGTGGGTCCTTTATAGATAAGCCCGGTATATATCTCAAGCAGAGATGCACCAGCGGTCATAAAATCGAAAGCATCCTGACCAGAAGAGATGCCACCACATCCGATGATGATTTGCCAATCTTTCTTTCTGGCGTTTACACTTTGGCACAGCTTAATTGCCTTTTCTTTAAGCGGCGCCCCGCTTAAACCGCCCATTCCAATTTCTTTAATACGCTCTGGATTTGTTTTGAGATTATCTCTTGCAGTTGTTGTGTTACCACAAACAAAACCAGCAATTTTGTACGTGGCTGCAGCGTCAACAATCTGTTCAATAAATTCTTGTGTACTATCGGGAGAAAGTTTCACTAAAATTGGAATTTTGGTAGAGTTGAATTTTTGCAATTCAGACATGAGAAGGCGCATCTGGTCGCCTTCTGTAACGATTCCTTCTTTTGTATTAGGACAACTTGCATTCACCGTAACATAGGTGATTGGCAGACCCCTGATTTTGTTAAAAGTATAAATCATATCTGCCACGGCGGCTTCACCAGTGATGGCAGGATCGTTTGTTTTAGCGATGTTTAAACCAATCGGAAGGCTGTATTTAACTTCGAAAAGGCGCTGGGCAACAGCATCAGCACCATGTCCATTCAAGCCCAATCTGTTAATTGCTGCATTGTCTTCAGGCAGTCTAAAAAGTCTTGGCTTTGGATTTCCACTTGTTGCCCGTGCACAAACAGAGCCGATTTCTGCAAAACCAAATCCAAGAGCACCAAGGACTTCTGTTAGTTCGCCATTCTTGTCGAATCCCGCTGCAAGCCCAATTGGATTTGCAAGCTGTCTGCCAAAAAGTTCACAACTCAAATCTGTTCCGTCATAAACTAGACCACTGTTTGTTTTGGCTAGAATTTTTCCATAGCTTTTCAGTAAAGAATGCACCAGAACATGCGCTTGTTCGGGATCCATTTGAAAGAGCAACGGACGAATAAGTTTCTGGTAGCTCATGACTATAGACTAGACTGAAAAAGGACCGGTGTAAAGCCTAAACAGCCACCTATTTCTTATTGATAAGCTTGCTGTATCGACCAGTCCAGGCCGCTACGGCAACACCAAGAACTTCAAGCAACATTTGAGGTGAATCAGTGAAAACATTCACTTTAGATCCTTCCACATTTGTCCAATTTATCGGTATCTCAGTTATCTTGTAATCACGCAGGCGAGCAATGTAAAGGACTTCAACGTCAAAAGCAAATCGATCGAGCCTGGTGACTGAAAAAATGTCGTGTGCCATTTCTTTCTTGAATAGTTTAAAACCGCACTGTGTGTCATAAAAACCTGGCAACAACAGCCCTTGAACTATGACATTAAACGTATTGCCAAGATATTTTCTATAAGCAAGAGCATTAACCGTTCTTCGCTGATCTGGCTTGGCTCTTGAACCAATCGCGATGTCAGCACCATCTTTGATACTATCAAGTAACTTTTGCAACTCTTCAATGGGCGACGAACCGTCAGCATCATCAAACAAAATCAGATCACCTGAAGCTGCAAGCATTCCCACTCTAACTGCATGCCCTTTGCCTTTATTTGGAACATACGAAATCAGTCTTACTTCCGGGCTTTGCTCAGCAAAATCATCGACATAGTCGGCTGTAGAATCATAACTTCCATCGTCAACAACAATCAGTTCAAAAGAATTGAAATGCGATTTCAAGTAGTTATAAACCAATGCCAGAGTGTGGGGCAATCGCCTCACCTCGTTGTAAGCAGGAATTATCACTGAAATCTGCGGCATTTTAAAAGTATGCCACACAAAATGCTCTTATTAGCGTCTCAATAAAGGTCCGTAACTGTTCGACGGCACAAAGTTTTGGGGATTAAATTTTTGCTGTTTGAGCATGTAGAAAGAATCACCCGTTCTTAGGACCTGAGTGTGATTACGTTTAATCCAGTTCAAATCTTTATTGTTATTGGGATCCAATCCCAGACCATCATTATTCCAGGTGCGCGATAACAAGGGCAAAATGAAACTTTGTCCTTCACCCATTATGAAACGAGTGTTCGTGAGGTCAGAACCAGTCACTGCTTTGTATGTACCATTGACGAAGTCAAAATCCATTGTTTTCTGCAGCACGTCACCGGTTGCTCGTGTCAACTCTATACCGGTTAGATAAGACCGCGGGGCATAGCGCATCGCGTTGGTTAAATTGGCGTTGAAAGACAGACTAGACCTAGAAGCATCTGCAAGGGGATTTGTTTTGCCACCAAAGAACTGGAACATACCAGCATAAAGCAAAGTACGCCCACCAAATTCAGTTAACGCAGAGCCCCAGGACTTTTCACCGAAATTTTGCATCGTATCATTTGCAGCAAAAATGCTACCAGCACCAATAGCGTAAGCAGCAGGTCTAACAGTATTGTATGTTCCTGCCACTATCGAAGGTATTCTCGGATTGGCAATTGCAGGCAAAGGTTTTAGTTTTCCTAATATACCTATTGGCGCTATTAATCCCGCTATAGCTCCTTCTTTTGCACCAGCGTAAGTTGCGTTCAGCCCCGCGTTTAGATCGCGCGTAACAGCAAGTGTTACACCACCGTTTATCAGTGCCGCAGTACCGGCGCCAGCAAGAGCCGCTCCCATCAAGCCAACACCTATAGTCATGGCACCAGCTCCAGGCACCGATCCTACGATAGTGCTAAAAGCTACTGCACCAGCTACAGTGGCAGCAAGACCGGCAGTAAACATGGTAACTGCCTGCCAGTTGCGTTTTGTCCACCCCCACATACCTGGCTCAGTGATGCTTATTTTGCCGTCTAAATCGAGTTCTTTAATGGCAGCAAGTTGAGGACAATTTTGTTTGACCTCTTTGAGTATCATGTTTGCACTAGCATAATTGCCTTGAGCTGCATCATACAAGCCTTCAGCAAGACGCATCCGGTTATAATCAAAATTCAATTCCTGATTGCGAACATTGCGCGAAGCCTCAATTAACTTGAGTTCTCTATTAATAGACTCGACTTGTAAATATTTTTCGCTCGTTTTATTGGTTTCACCAGCAAGAAATGCTTCGCGATTCTCATATGGCACACCAAGAGCCTGCAATTTAGATTTAAGCAGATTTTCTTGTTGATTTAGAGGAGCAAGAGCACGTTCTACAGCCTGCTTTTTAGCACTATAAGCATCTTTTACTTGAGTCAAAATAGCCTGCGCACCAGGCGTACCATCATCAGCCTTAGCGCCAAAATTGCCCTTCTCCAGCGCACCAAAGAAACTGGTCAAAGTATTATTCATCCGAGATGGATCGTAATTTGCGTCTTTATTCATTTGAGTAAAAGCACCGGACAAAAATCCGTTTCGATCCAATCCCTGGTCTAAATAAGTATTGGGCTGAAGCATGGCCTCAAGCTGATCGCCATATTGAGCACGTGCTTTAATCAGGTAGGATTGAGCTTCACTATAATCCTGCCTTCTGTAAGCCATTTGGGCATACTTTATTTTTGCAATTCCAGCTAACTGAGCCTGCATTTGAAGAGCTGCTTGTGATTCAGGATTAGAATTATTAACAAGCTTGCTTGCCAAAGACCCCACGTCAACCGAATCTGCAATGCGTGCAGCGGCTCTCAACGATTCATAGGCAGCATCAGTGTCTCCCTTGCCAGCTGCATCTTGCAACAAACGCAAGATTTCGTTAGTATTTGCATCTCCTCCAACAACTCTCTGCATATTAGGCGTTACACTCTGGGCAAGCAACACGGCTTCTGGGCTGGCATTGAAGTCGCGATTATTGGTGGCAGAAATGAAATTTTGATATGCCGCAAGAGCTTGAGTATCTTGAGCCGTCGCATTAGGTCCAAGCAAAGGAAATTCTGAATTCACTGAAGCGATAGTGACATTATTAGTAGTCATTACAGACGCTTGAGTAGCCAGCATCGAAGACAAGTTTTTCATATTTTGCACTGATTCAAATTTAGCAAGCTCAGCGCGCAACTGATTGATTTGAGGATTGTCGGCTTTTGCCATCACCATTTGCGGTGTTATCTCAGCATATGAAACAGCTTTACCAAATATAGACTGACTCAACGCTTTGATATTTTGATCTGCCTTACCCAGTTCGCTTAATATGAAATTAGCTTGTGGTGATCCTGGTTGTTGATACTGTGCCGCTATTGTTCGCGCTTCGTTTAGTGCAGTGGTGGCAGCAGTCTGCATCTGCGCCATTTGTGCATCGGTCAATTTATACTGCTTGAAAGTTTCATTGACAGTGCTCAATGCATCTTTAGCCTGAGCAAAAGCAGAGAGGTCACCTGAGGTCGAAGCAGCAGTTATAGCCTGGTAGACTTGCCCCATTGAAGCTATTAATGCCTGATTTTCGGGATTTTGAGCAATTTCTGGAACCGAAGCTATTGCTTGTAAAACCTCAGCAACGCGCCCAAGTTGCTGAGCGCCACCTTGAATCGGCTGTCCGCTTGAAATAGCTTCCAAAGTAACTGCGGCCTCATTCAATCTAGCTAAATGAGAAGCTTGCTGCACTCCTAAAATAGCAGTTTCAACTTTGCGCATTGACTCTATATGCGGTGCCCAAGCTTGATCTAGCTGAGAAGTATCAGCCTGCGCTTGCAGACGTTGTTGCTCAGCGGCATCAAGCGCAGCTCTAGGCATTACACTTGTAGTATCTATTTTGTAGATATCATTTGTGACCGGCGCTTGCCGCTCAAGTGGAACGACTGACTGCGGTTCTGGCTTTGGAATACCATTGCGCTTGCGATAATCATCAAGCGAGATATATTCTCCATTTATAGGCAAATTCTGATATCCGCCATCTCTTGTGCGAACATACATGTTGCGAAGTTCGCCAGGAGAGAGATAAGTTCCTTTTGTAGAGAATCTAGAATAAGTATCTAATGAACCATAAAGAATATTTAGCGTGTTTGGTGGAGCAAAAGCCACAGTCGCAGCCAGAGGAGTTCCATACAAAGATGTACTACTGGCCATTCGACTCAACCCCTGTCTGGTCATGTCGATTATCGGATTATCTACTATTGGCAAAGGAGTCTTGAATGGACCCCATATTCCATAATCTTTAAATCTCTGTACGACAGAAATTTGCTGTGGCATATAGCCACCTCTGACAAGCAACGGCATAAATAATGCAGCACCTGGAGTAGATCCAAGCACATTAAACATGGTACTTCCAGTTTCAGGAAAATGCGCATGATAAAGCGCCTGAGCCAAATTGTCTCCAGCTTCCATATTGTTTGGCGCGGTCACAAGTGTACGATACGTACCGAGTACCCCAACTCCAGTCCAATAAGAGTGCGCTACTGGAGACCGAGCAATTTGTTGTAGAGTAGCTGTCTCTGGATTTAATTTGGTCATTCTGAACCAGTCAGTAAAGGTGTTGAGTGGTGTTCGAGTACTTTTTGAAGCACCAGCCCAAGCGCTTTGCAATCTACTTGCAGACGGCATATTAAGCATTGCAGCTGCACGCTGACCGGACAATGTAAATGATAATCCTAAATCAACATTATCACCTAAGAGTCGCAGACCAGAGCCGCTAAATAGATCGGGATTTCTTGGTGCAATATCCTGAAGCAGTGTTCTGTTGAATATCGGGTCTGTGAGCATCTCACCACCCGGTCCTCGCACATTAGACAAACGTGGAAATAGCTTTTCTAAAGCCACATCTGGCATATTTTTTGGAGCGAGAAAAGCTTGCACTTCTGAGGCATTTTTGAGACCCAAAGCATCAAGAAGGCTTTTTTGTTGAGCCGTTAAGGTTGAAAAATCAGTGACCGTTTCCAGAGGTTTGAGTTGCTTGCTTAGAGATTCTCCAAGCCTGCCCCTCAATTCTTCGATAGTACGAATATTGGCATTAGCAAGCCTATCGGCAAACAGCCTGTTATTGACACTCACAGTATCACTTAACACACTTGATGTTCCAAGCAATTGACGCTCAGCGCTGGATACCGATGCGGTAATCATTGCATAGCCTTCACCATTCAATGCTTTTGGATTTGTGCGCAAAAGTTGAGCCAAACTGATATCACCAGTAGCGGCGGCTTCCATGTTTGGATAGAGCTTGGAAAACGTATTTTCTAAAGTAAAACCATTTGGCTGTCCGCCATATTTTTCAACAAAAGCCTTGAGTTGACCGTAATTGGTGATACCAATTGAACGAGCTTGCTCGATCATTTTGGCTGTGACACCAGAATTTGGTACCGAAGCAAAAACTTTTTCCAGACTGTCATCGGCAGCTGCCGTTGTGACCGACGAAAGCTCGCTTCCCATTTTGTTGAGTCCGACAAATGCATTGTGGTATAAAGTCCGCAACTCAGATTGAGCAACTATTGATTGGCCGCTATTTAAAAAATTTGCACGCTCAAAGACTTGAAGATTAGTTAAAGCAGGCTGTCTGGCAAACGCGCTCTCTAATTGAGCAAGTTCGGCTTTTGGAATTCGCGCAAGCAAATAAGAGCGCATAGGTCCATCGAACAAATTTGGATTTTTGAGCGCAGCGGCAACCAGGTCATCGGTTGCGTTCAGACCACCTTTAAAAGCTTGAGGGAATAAAACACTTGCAGAATTTGCTTGTTCGGTGAATTTCTTAAGCAAACCATTTAACTGACCGCGAGTCGAAACCCCAAAGAAATCGGCTGTAGCTTGAAGTCGAGCGATTTCTTCTGCAGACATCGACGTAGTTTTCAGAGCCTGACTTATTTCAAGATTATCTATAATTCCAAGAGCTTTTCGCGCTTCGATAGAAGCGATAGCACCTTGAATCTTGCTCAGGTCTTCGAATGCTTTGGCGGTAAATGTTTGAAGATCGCCAACAGTACGCAATTTCAACCCAGCAAATGGAGTCTCAATTGTACCAAGTCGCTGCGCAAGCGGTCCTGCGTTCAACATTTCAAATGAAGATCGGCCCATTACAATAGCTAAAGTTTCATGGGTAATGCCAGATTTTACAAAAGCATCTTCAACTGCCATTTTTCCAGGAGTAATTGTGCGGATGCCAGTTTTACTTGCTTCAATGTTAATTTGATAACTTCGACTTCGTGCATTGGCTGCGAGTGCCTCAAGGTCGTCCAGCGTCTTTCCAAACTCTGTTTTAAGTGCAGGATTAGCTTTGACAGCCGCCACAAATTCATCCAAACTCAATTTTACGGTGTTAGAGTTAAGCGCCGGAAAAGCATCTTTCAATTTAGCTAAAGTACTTGTTTCCAGAGCAAGAGCTCTTCGAACCGTAGACCCAGACTCCATTAGAGTGCTGAATTTGACATTAGGTCCAGCAGCGTCGGCTAACTCTTGCAAAGGCTTCCAGAAATTGGCGCCTTTTTCTCCAGCCTGATTTCGTACCAGTTGCGCAAAAGTACCGACATTATGATTCATGCGCTCTACAAAAGTAGCAGATTCAAGCGGACCGAAATTATCCATCGGACGTCCGAATCTATTTAGCGTAGTGCTAAAATTCTGAGTCCATCTTGGAATACTGGTCTGCTCCAGATATGGTGTTAATTTAGAAGGCAAACTTGTGACTTGCGATGGTAGCTGAACACCTTCAAAAATTCTGAAATTACTCGACTCACCTCTGACCATCATTTTGTAGCCAAGGCTCATAGCAAGAGTAGAGCCAACAGCATTGCGAGTAGAAGTAAACAAACTCTCTTTTTCACCAAGAGCATTCATCGCGCCGTAACGCACCAGAGTCGGTACCGCTATAGCCCCAGCCAGTCTTGTGTATGGATTCAGCCCGGGAATATCGTTTAGTCTGCCCTTGGTGTATCTCATCCATAAAATGCCAGCTGCTGCTGATATGACGTTTACCATCAAGCTTGCGCTGGATTCGTTCATACCTAGTTTAGATGTCATTTCGGACGGTAAAATTTGCTGAGCAAGAGCAAGAGCTGAAGTCAAATTGACGTCGTCTAAAAATTTATTCTTATCCAGAATATCTACGTTTCGGTCTCTTAGAACCAGGTCTTTTGCTTCTTTTAAATTTTCAACTGCAAGATCAGGTCTAATTCCTGCTTTATTGCCATATTGAATAACAGCACCACCTACAGGGTCATTGCCATTGGCAACAGGTCCCATGTAAAAGCGACCAAGAGCTACTCTGGTCATAATATGCAAGTTTGCAAAGCTATTAGCAGGCTGATCTCCTTGCAGACGTGTCAATGACGCTAAAAGTACGTCGCCTCTATTTTCGCCAGTATCAGGAAGCGGCGCATTAGTTATAAGGGTTGGATCGTTAATATCACTTTGCGCTTTGGTCATTATTTCAAGCGCAAGACCGCGATTTATCTTATCCGAGAGTGCTTTTGATTCTTTAAGTACTCGCTCTGCATCTTGCATTTGACCAGCAGTCGTAAGCACCATTGCGTATTGTTGACGCAACAAAATCTGGCCTTTCACACCCTCCATCGAACCCAATACATCTCGATACAGCTGGACTCGCTGCAATTCGGTCAGAGGTCTCTGAGTGGTTGGATCGACACCAGCTTTAATGATATCGAATTTGTTTTTTATTCCCTCAAATATTTGATCAACAGTAGGAGTCAGAAGGATAGCTGGATTATCCGGATGAGGAACACTTTCTGCCCGACGAATGAATTCTTCGTATAAAGGTTTTATTTCAGCTATATTTTGCTTAGCCAAATCAGCATCAATCGCCCCATTTGGAGATTTTGATGTAAGCACTAACAATTTTTTCTGCAGATCGTTATCGCTTATCTGACTAAATCGAGGATCAAGGGCAGTTTGCTGAGGAAGTCCCTGCAAGCGCTGAATCTCTCTATCTTGACCCGGTATTACCTGGTCGCGATTTGGTGCGCTTGGAATTTTCGAAGCAAAGGCAGTCATGTCTGTGCCTAATTGACGTGCAAAAGCCTGCACATCACGAGAAAGCGCAGCTTGACCCTGAATCGCATCTGGAGCTTCGCGCATAGCCTGAGCGAATTGAGCTTTTGCCCCTGCAACATCGCCTGCAACAAAAAGATTCTGAGCATATAATCTACGACTGCCAAACTGTTCCATCTGGCTGTCGTTACGAGCAACGTTAAACACAGTCTTTCTGGTTTCTTGAGCGTATAACAAATTAGCTTTGTCACCAGCCATAGTGCGCCACTGATCAAAGTCACGAACCCAGGCATCTCCATAAGTTCGCTTCAGATCAGCCGCAGCCTGAGATCTTATCCTTTCATCACCTGAAAGCATAGAAGATATCAAAGGCATGTGCGACGGGTCTTTAACAACGCCAAAGACCTTTTGTTGCAGGTTGAGAATTTCCTGTCCTTTTGGTCCAGTGCCCTGCAAAATCTGAGCAAACTGATTTTTGATATCAGCCATCAAAGGCTGTTCCATTTGCTCCATACGTGTACGATTGACCGTTGCAACTTTGGCCATTCGCTCAAATAAAGGTCCATAGGTTTTAAGGGCTTCAGTAGCCGCTTTCTTCATGTCTCCATTTTGGGATTTAGCAAGATTTTGCACTGTTGCATCAAACTGAGTCTGCATTTCTGCAAGTAGCTCGCCTAAAGGTGGAACAGGCTCACGCTCACTATTATTTGCAGGTTGATTTTCATGACGAGTAATGGCAGCATCAATTAGAGCCGATGGTGGCACTCCAAGGCCAATTGCTTGACGCGCGATTTCACTGCGCATATTCGAGTTTATCGATCTTGCATACGCATCAGTCAAATGTTTCTTCGCTTGATCACCTTGTCCAGCATCAATCAACGCCGAGGCATAAAGACTGCGATTGAATGCGCGACTATCATCAGCCTGGACCATACGCTCCGCTGCAGCCAATTGTTGCAAATACGGATACATAGGAGCTTTAAGTCCTTGTTGAACCAAAAGCATTTGCTGAAGTTTGGTATCTTGCAAAAGTGGTTTCAAGGTCTGATTAGAATTTAGAAACTGCTGAAAACCCTGCAGGTAAGAATTATATTCTTGGCTAGATCTAGCAGAGTCGAGAGCGCTGAGATAGTTTATTACCTGGCCTTTTTGTGTCTCATCAACCGGCAGCGCCTTTACATACTGAACTAAAGACTGTTTTAAAACATCATTGGCTTGCGCCCAGGACATTTTCTGACCGTCAATTTCGACTGGAGTCTGCGCTTCAAGCGTCTTTTGAGCCGCAAGCAATTGTAAAAATCTTGCATTAGCCATTCCATCAGGTTTGGCAGATGCGTCAGCTTGGGCGATGCTATCTTCGAATGCTTTTATGACTTCTGGAGTCAAAGCCGCTTTAGCGGCAACCTCAAGTGGTGTGCCCTTAGCTATTTCAGCCTCTACAGCCTGTCTGTATTTGGCATAAGCTTGCTCGCCTTTCTCAATCACTTGCAGCGGATTGTTTTGAGGAATCTCAGCTGCAGGTCTGTCGACTAGAGTCGGATTTGTAATTTCTGGCTGAGTAGTTTGAGGAGCATCTGGATTATAAAGAAGAGGAAGTTTTCCTTCTCTTATGTCCTGAGTTATTTTCGCTACCCGCTCCATAATGCCGCCGTGAACCTCGGCGCCATCAGTCGCCGGAGCTGCGGTTTTAAGCTTTGCTCCATACTGTTGTTCAATTGCTTGAGCTCTGTTTCTAAAGTTAGGGTCATCTGCAAGACCAGGATAATTTTGAACTGTATCCTGCATGGCTTTTTGGGCTTCAGTCAAACGCGTGCGAATTTCTTCTGGACTGCCGCCTTGACCTGCCCATTGATACATTGCAAGCGCAAGGTTGCCGCGCATGAAACCTGGCGCTTTTTCAAGCACTTTAAGATTTTCAGAAAGCTCTTTCAACTGCCTTGCTGTTTCAGGATTTTGTTCTTGTTGACTTGCAGCATCGAGACATTTGGCCCATTTGCCAAACATCGCTCGTTTTTCGGGTGGCAACAAACGCAAAATTTCGGACATGGCATTTTTGGCCTGGTCCATATTGCCCGGATTATTACCTTCTGGCGCAAAGGCCTTAAACATATCACTGACCAGAGTATCGAGTTTTTCTCGATGCTGGCCTACATACTGCAGTTGTCGAATAATCGCTTCAGGCGTATCTGCCTGGGGCAAACGCTCCCCTTGCTGGGTGCGCTGCTCGGGTCTTGCGCCTTTGAACATGTCATCGGGCAATATATCAAGCGAAGTACGAACATCGGCAAGTGTATTAGATGCCAGGTTTATCTCGGTTCGCTCAGGAGTTGGCGTTTGCGCAATCGTCTGCTCGGGAGGCGTTTCGCCACCTTTGTTTTCGCTTGGTTTGTTTTCACCTTCGCCCGACACGTCTTGCGCCCTTTTGAAAGATAATGTCTATCTTGAAGGATCATTCCCTTGACTGAAAAGCCGGAAACTACGTAGCCCTTGCCTCTGCGGTCAAAAATTAATTATTAGACGATGCTTGCAATTGTCACGCCATCGCCGCCTTCGTGAGAATCGCCTGGTCTTTGTGCTCCAATTGCTGGACTGGAACTCAATTGACTGCGAACAAGAGACTTTAACGCTCCAGTGCCATGCCCATGGATAACCATAATGGGACTAATATTTTGCAAAGCCATTTTGTCGACAAACGCATCGAGCTCGATTTGTGCGTCGTCCACTCTCATTCCTCTCAAATCGAGAGTGTTCAAAGAGGTGCGTACAAAACCAGCAACCTCGTCCTTGGTGTGCCTTGGCTCAGCCGGTCTTTTGTCTTTGCGTGATTTTCCAGGTTCCAGTAGCCTGGCATTGCCCTTTTTAATCTGCCGTTTACTTGGTATCGAGGCAAGACTTAAATCAGTAAGATTTACCCTGGTTCTAGCTCTGCCCACTATAACAAAGGCATGGTCGTTTTCAACCGACTCGATGGTGCCAAACTGACCGATTGATTTGACCTCAACATATTGCCCACTGGCGAAAACCACTGGTCTTTGCCTAGAGTCTTCCTGATTTGACTTCTTATTTTCTTTAGGTTCGACCCAGTTACGCTCACTTTTAAGTCGAGCTATCTCATCTTTGACTTTTTGAGCTTTAGAAAGACTAGGTTGTTTTTGCAAGTCAGCTATTAGTTCTTTAACCTTCTCTTGAGCATTTTTCACCTCATACAAAAAGTCCCCCGTAACAGATTGAAGCATTGCTGTTCTTTCTTTATTCAGATCTTCTCTATCTTGTTTTAGGCGATTTTGTTTTTCGACCAATTTGACTTTGTTCGCTTTGAGCCATTGCTCGTGTTCGATTGACTCTTTTAGTTTGTTTTCCAGTTCGCTCATGAGGTCTGAAGCGTCGTCTTTGGCTGCAAGCAATATTTCATCTGCTCTTTTGACTACTTCATTTGCAAGCCCCAGTCGCCTGGCGATGATTGTCCCTTTCGAAGAGCCTGGAATGCCAATCTGCAATTTGTAAGTTGGCGTAATTCCGGCATCATCAAAGGCTAGGCTACCGTTTACAAAACCATTTTTGGTGTAACCAAGCGCTTTCAATTCGCCATAGTGAGTGGTGGATACAGTTATCGCGCCCGACTCATTCAAACGCTCCAAAATTGCCTGAGCCAAAGCGGCGCCCTCTTGGGGATCGGTGCCAACTCCGATTTCATCTAGCAATACAAGAGTCGAATCTTTTGCATAATTGACGATGCCTACTATGTTTTTCATATGCGAAGAAAATGTGGACAAGCTTTGTTCCAAAGATTGCTCATCTCCAATATCAGCCCAGATGTGCTTAAAAAGCGGAACCACACTGTCTGAATCGCAACAAGGCAAAAGACCGCATTTGACCATCAAACAAGTAAGTCCTACTTGTTTTAGCAAAACCGTTTTACCTCCAGTGTTTGGACCAGTAATAATTAAAGTCCTGTCACCATCTTTCATAACAAGGTCGTTTGCAATAACTTCAAATCGTTCATGTAAAACTAACAAAGGGTGGCGGCTATTGAGCATTTCCAACCTAATCGATTTGTTGGTAATTTCTTTCAATTCGGGTCGCTTGCCACCGCATTTGATGGCAAGCCTCGCACGCGCCATTACTACATCTATTTTTGTCAAAGCACCGTAATTAGTGTCTAACCTTTCCATGTGTTGGCGACACAAATCACTCAGCTCAGTCAATATTCGCGCTATTTCACGCTCTTCTTCAGATTCGTTCAATCGAATCTGGTTGGTTGGTTCGATTACTGAAACAGGTTCGATATAAACGGTCAATCCAGACTGTGAGCTGTCGTGAACGATACCATTTACGGTGCCAGTATTGCGTTCATTCGCATTGACAGGAAGTACGTAGCGACCAGAGCGAATTGTATAAATTGGCTCCTGGAGAACTTTTGCTACTTTACTTGAGTGAATCAGTCTTTGCAATTCGTCTTTTATTTTTGAGTGCAGTTTTCTAATCGAACTGCGAATCTGACTGAGTCTTGGACTTGCATCATCCGAGATGTTTCCACTTTCATCGACACACTGGACAATTTTTCGCTGTAATTCTTCCAGGGCATGCAAGTTAGGAGCGTGTTTATTCAGTTGTGGAAAGGAATCTTGGGACAGAAGTAAAATAGACTGCTTGGTGTTTTTGGCAAGCGAAAGCAGCTTTGCAACCTGATGCAATTCAAGTGGTTGCAACATCCCACCCGATCCAAGAACAGGAAGAATAGAACGCATATCAGGAACGATATCTTGCATCAAAGCCGAATTCGACTCGATTACGCTCATCGCTTCTTGTGTTTCATCTAGCATCGCTCTTGCGATGTTTATGTCGTTAGTATGTTCCAGCTCATTTGCTAAACAAAGTTCTTTTGCCAAAGCAGATCTAGCTTCGTTTGAAAGATATTTGAGCAAACGATCCCATTCGAGGAAACGAGCCGAACGCTGGTCTAGTTCATGTTCGGACGAATCGGTCATTGGTCATCTTTATTCGATGAACTTTCTTAGTTCAGGCTAGGTGGAATTGG
This sequence comes from uncultured Candidatus Obscuribacterales bacterium, assembly GCA_964519785.1. GTDB lineage: Bacteria > Cyanobacteriota > Vampirovibrionia > Obscuribacterales > Obscuribacteraceae > Aved-18. The sequence goes on from CAZFKB010000002.1 coordinate 51,114, forward strand.
AGCAGCAGGCACCACACATGGTTGCTCTGGAGCTGTAGCAAGCTCAGTCATCTCCATACCAAGGTTACCCATTAGCTTTTTCAGGCGGATTCTTTGCAACTCATAACATCTATTATTGCGTTTATGCACAATGCCGATGCGCTCCAGTTGCTTAATTGCATCAACATGACCTTCGGGTACAGAAGAGACATCAACCGAACCTTTCTCATCGAGCCATGTAATCGTTTGCGACAGGCTGCCGAGAAGTTTGCGCATTGGTTGATCATAAACTGGCATAAAAATACTCCTTAGTCCTGAAGATAAATTCTAACATCTTGGCATCAACTTTGCTTGCGCCAGTGTTTTTTCCGCGTTCCAAAGACCTGGAATTGATAGTGTTTTTGCGGTTCAATATAGAAAAGATACAAAACAGAATAAATCGTCATCGAAGCTTTACGCCTAAAAATCATGCTCTACAAATATCTCTCTTACTCGCCTCAGATCGATTCATCTGTATATATTGCTCCAACTGCCACTGTCATTGGTCAAGCCACCATCGGCAATGAGTCGAGCATCTGGTTCAACACAGTAATTCGAGCCGATATAAATTCAATCGAGATTGGCTCACAGACTAATATCCAAGACTCTTGCGTATTGCATGTCACGAATCAGTTCAAAGTAAAAATAGAAGATCGAGTTACAGTAGGACATGGTGCCATTCTCCATGGTTGCACAATCGAATCTGATTGTTTGATTGCAATGGGTGCAGTTATTTTAGATGGGGCTGTAATCAAGTCAGGCTCAATGGTGGCAGCAGGTTCAGTGGTGGCGCCAGGAACCGTAATTCCGCCAAACAGTCTTGTCATGGGAACACCAGCAAAGGTGACACGCTCACTTAGCGATGACGACAAATCAAAGATGCGACAAAACTGGCAAAACTACCTTGGTTACGCCAAAACTTATTTAGATCCTAAGAGTGTCCAACCCGTTTAGCCTTTGTCTTAGACAGCATAGCGGTCTGATTTGCTTTTTGCGGATTAGCTTTTTCAAGCAACCAAGATCTTACTGTCATCAAGGTCTCGGGCAAAATATGGTCTGTTTCTATCAAAATATGTCCAATTCCAGAGAACCAGCGAACAGTCTGGTCGGTCGATTTTAAGCGAGAAATCAATGTGACCACTCCATTGCAACGGAGCATTCTGTCCTGGTCACCCTGAATAATTAAAACAGGCATGTCAGCCGGGATATTGCGGGCGAAGTTCTTGTTTCTGCGAATCAGAAAAGCAGTCCTGAAAATATCGCAAGGTGGCAAAGACTTACGCACAAGCGGATCTTGCAAGGCACCATTTGCAATTTCGGGACTTTCGGACGAGAACTCTTTAATGTAGGGGCTCAGGTCAACTTCACGTTTGGGATGAACGAGAAACAGACTGAGGTCTTTGACTACCCGTCTGTTCAAATGTAACCTCGCTTTGATGGCAGGGCTGGACAATACAATACCGTCTACCAGTTTGCCATGCTCACTTGCCACTCTGATTGCCATTCCGGCGCCCAGGCTTTCACCAATCAGAAATAGCGGAATGTCTGGATACTCTTTGCGCACGGCCTTGGTGAGCTGGCAAATATCCGAGTAACTGCGGTCGTACAAAACTTTGTGCTCTTGTGAATCTGCCTCTTCCTGGCTATATCTGCCGTAGCCACGAAGGTCTGGAGCAATGACGACAAAGCCCATATCGGTCAACTCGTGGGCTAAGCGGTCATAAACTCGTCCGTGCATAATCAGTCCATGGACGGCAATAGCGACTCCTTTTGGTTTCTGGCTATTGTCTTGCCAACGGTAATAATGTGCTTTTGGGGCCCCTTCAATAGCGGGGTTAGTTTCGAATACGACGTCTGCCTTAGCGCTTTGACAAGCTAATACAGGCAAAACGAGTGATGCGGTAAATAAAAAGATATTGCGTAAGTGTCTTTTTACATAGGGACGCATAGAAGTACCTACTAACTTATTAACTGATAACCCAGGAGAATTGCGAAGAAAAGTACAGCTTTTAAGCGAAACTGGTTCAAGCGCGTTGCATTTGCTACCATTTCATTTACCCAACCAACGCGCCTCTTTAAAACCTGGAACCGAGAATTCTCATGTTTATCAGGCAATTTAATGCGACGCATATCCGACCAAAACATAAAAAATGCCCAGACGCGCAGATATAAAGAAAATATTGGTGATAGGAGCCGGTCCCATTACCATCGGACAGGCTTGCGAATTCGACTATTCAGGCACCCAGGCTTGCAGGGCTCTGAAGGAAGAAGGCTATGAGGTCATCCTCATAAACAGCAATCCGGCAACCATTATGACTGACCCCGAGCTTGCTCACCGAACTTATGTCGAGCCGGTGACAGCGTCGGTTACGGCCAAAGTTATAGAACAAGAAAGACCATGTGCGTTATTGCCCACAATGGGAGGACAGACCGCACTTAATGTGGCGGTGACCTTAGCAGAATCTGGAGTACTGGATAAGTTTGGGGTAAAACTCATCGGCGCTCAGCTTGAAGCAATCAAGCTGGCCGAGGACCGAGATCTTTTCAAAGCTCGAATGCTTGAAATAGGTCTTGGCGTTCCAAACTCAGGAATTGCAAGAAATATCCAGGACGCAAGAAGAATTGCTGGCGAAATTGGTTTTCCTATTATCGTGCGCCCTGCATTCACTCTTGGTGGTATAGGCGGTGGCATTGCTTATAACCAGGAAGAACTGGATGAAACAGCCTTGCATGGAATCAATGCAAGCCCGGTAGGCGAAGTTCTGCTTGAAGAAAGCGTGCTTGGCTGGAAAGAACTGGAGCTTGAAGTGATGCGCGACTGCAAAGATAACGTCGTCATCATATGCGGTATCGAAAACTTTGACCCGATGGGAGTACATACCGGAGATTCGATTACTGTCGCACCAATCCAAACTCTGACAGACAGAGAATATCAGTATTTAAGAGATGCCTCTCAAAAAATCATACGCGCAATAGGCGTGGATACTGGTGGATCAAATATTCAATTTGGTATCCATCCAAAAACCGGACGCGTGGTAGTAATCGAAATGAATCCTCGCGTTTCTCGCTCATCTGCCCTAGCCAGTAAAGCGACAGGATATCCGATAGCAAAAATCGCTGCTAAATTGGCAGTCGGATTTACTTTAGACGAAATAAAAAATGATATTACACGCAATACCAAAGCGTCTTTCGAACCAGTGCTCGATTATGTGGTAACTAAGATTCCGCGGTTCAACTTTGATAAATTCAGAGGCTCTGAGCCAGTTTTAACCACTCAGATGCGCTCGGTCGGTGAAGTCATGGCCATTGGTCGTACCTTTCAAGAATCAGTGCAGAAAGCTTTGCGCGGTCTTGAACTTGGACTTGATGGATTTAGTGGCGTACAAAAGCGATCGCAAGCAGATTTCTGGCAATGGCGAAGCCGTCTTGCCAAGCCAAGCCCACACAGAATTACAGACATTTTTGGCGCTTTCGAAGCAGGAATATCAATCGACGAGATTTCTAACCTGAGCGCTATAGACCCATGGTTTGTTCAGAACTTATATGAGCTTTATGAAATGCGTCAGAGCTTACAGGAGCTCAAAGACAAAGGTAATGGTCTTGAAGACCTGAGCAGCGAAGACCTTCGATTTTTAAAAACACGCGGTTTTTCAGACAGACAAATTGCTCAAGCTCTTGCAGTAACCGAAGAAGACATACTCAAACTGCGCGAGCAACACAATATAAAACCAGTTTACAAAATCGTAGACACCTGTGCAGCTGAGTTTGTCTCATACACGCCCTATCTCTACTCCACCTATGAGCAAGAAACTGAGGTGCCCGAAAAGGACTCGGGCAAGCCTAAAATAATGATTCTTGGAGGCGGACCAAACCGAATAGGTCAAGGAATCGAATTCGACTATTGCTGTGTGCACGCAAGTTTGTCTTTGCGCGAGCTTGGATTCGAGCCAATCATGGTCAACTCAAACCCCGAAACAGTCTCGACTGATTATGACGTTTCAGACAGACTCTATTTTGAGCCGCTTACTTTAGAAGACGTAATGAATATTGCCGAAGTCGAAAAACCAATCGGCGTCATTGTCCAACTTGGCGGTCAAACACCGCTCAAACTAGCTAAAGGTCTTGAATCTCGTGGTCTTAAAATTCTTGGGACTTCTTGTGACTCAATAGATATGGCCGAAGACCGCGCCCGATTTGGCAATATGATCAACAAGCTCAAACTAAAGCAGCCTGCAGGCGCTATCGCTCAAAGTCACGACGAAGCAAAAGCTGCAGCAGCCAAAGTCGGCTATCCAGTACTTGTCAGACCAAGCTATGTACTTGGCGGTCAGGCAATGGAGATCATATATAACGAAGGAGATCTCGATAACTGGCTGGCTAGAGGATTTGCTAGTGGGTCGGGACAATCTATACTGCTAGATGAATTCCTTGAAGATGCTGTCGAAATCGACGTAGACGCTATCTCGGATGGTCGCGCCACCATTATTGCTGGCATTATGGAACACGTTGAGCAAGCTGGAATCCACTCAGGCGACAGTACTTGCGTGCTGCCCACCCAGACCATTCCGCTCAAAATTATCGAGCAAATTCGCGAAGCGACTATGAAGCTAGCCTCAGAACTGGAAGTGAAGGGTCTTATCAATATTCAATTTGCACTAAAAGATGGCGAACTTTATGTGCTTGAAGTCAATCCCAGAGCAAGCCGCACTATTCCATTTGTAAGCAAAGCAACAGGAGTTGCATGGGCCAAACTCGCTGCAGGTGTCATGGCAGGCAAAAATCTATCGCAATTAGGAATTTCGCCAAGACATATCCCACCTTATGTAGCGGTCAAATCAGTAGTTATACCGTTTGATAGATTTCCTGGCGCCGAGATTTCACTTGGACCGGAAATGCGCTCAACTGGCGAGGTTATGGGCATCGCATCAAGATTCGACCTGGCTTTTGCCAAAGCGCAATTAGCTTGTGGTCAAGCTCTACCCGTAGACGGAACCGCTTTTATTTCGGTTACAGACAAGCACAAACAAGAAATAGTGTCGATAGCTCAGACTCTGTACACACTCGGATTCAAACTGATAGCCACAAGAGGTACTGCCCAAGTCATTACTTCGGCTGGTATTCCGGTTCAAAATACAAACAAGATTTCGGAAGGTCGTCCAAATCTTGTGGACCAAATCAAGAACGGCAACGTTCAGCTAGTGATAAATATACCTTCAGGTAGAAGCGCTCGCGGTGACGACCAGATAATTCGACGCTCAGCCATCAATTACAGAATACCTGTAGTAACGACCCTATCTGGGGCCAGGGCGGTCTGTTCAGCCATTGGTGTTTTGCAAGCCGGCGAACTGCCAGTCAAGAGCTTGCAAGAATATCATGAAAGCATTAACCGTTCTGAATCTAAATCAAGGCTCACAAGCTCGCCTTATAGTCAGTCTGTGTGACTTTTGGTGTAAAATAATCCGACTTCCTTGTACTTCAAGGCCTTATTTTTTGTCGGAGAATGAAAGTGAGCACTGAGTTAGCCAAATATATCGACCACACCCAGCTAAACCCGCATGCAAGCAAAGCCGAAATTAGCAAGCTTTGCGATGAAGCTAAAGAGCACAATTTTTATGCAGTGTGCGTCAATCCATATTATGTCCAGGAAGCTAAATTCCAACTTAAAGGTAGTAAGGTTCAAGTTGCTTGCGTAGTTGGATTCCCGCTTGGAGCCAATTTGACCGAGTTGAAAGTACTCGAACTGAATCGTGCCATCAATGATGGTGCAGATGAAATAGACCTTGTAATCAATATTGGCGCTCTAAAAAACAAGGATCTTGAATATGTAGAACAAGAGATTATCGAATGCGTAAAAGCCGCTGGTGATATCCCCGTTAAAGTTATCATCGAATGCGATTTGCTCACTAAAGAAGAAAAGGTAGCTGCCACACAAGCGTGCATCAAAGCTGGTGCATTCATGGTAAAAACTTCTACCGGTTTTGTAAAAGACGGTAAGGGAGCAACGGTAGAAGATGTAGCTTTGATGAAAGCGACTATTGGAAAAAACAAGCTTGGTATCAAAGCCAGTGCCGGTATAAGAGATTACAAAAAAGCAAAAGAACTTATTGACGCAGGTGCCGACCGCATCGGGACGTCTTCTGGAATAGCCATTTTGACCGGTGCTACTGCCGGCGCAGCGGCTTATTAATTGAATTAGAAATAGCAAAAACGAGGATAGAAAATTGACTTTCAATAACAAAAAAATCGGCACTTCATTACTGGTAGCTCTTTGTGCCGCCGCTCTTCCTCTTTCGGCTATGGCAGCTGAAGATTCAGAAGCGATGAAAAAAGCAGAATCTATGTATGCACGCTTGAGCAACAAGAACCAAAAGCAAGTTGCGGCACAATTCAGAGAAGTAATCAGAACAGAGCCAGACAATGCCAAAGCACATTACAGACTCGGCGCCGTTCTTGCATCAATGGACGAGTACGACACAGCCATTCTTGAATGCAAACAAGCAGTCAAACTAGATTCCAAAGCTCACATTCCCCACGTCATTCTTGGTCAAATTTATGCCAACCAAAACAAAATGACCGAAGCTGCAAAAGAGTTCGAACAGGCAGTAGCACTCAAAGATTCAAGCTTTAGAGCATGGATGGACCTGGGTCTTGTTTACGCCAAAATAAACAAAATCGATGATGCAATTAGAGCTTATACAAAAGCTGGAGCGCTCAAAGACAAAGACCCAATGCCACACATGAATCTTGGAGTTCTATACGACTCCAAAGGTGATTTCAAAAAAGCTATCGAAGAAGGCAATATCGCAGCCAAGCTCGACAACGGCCGCAATGATCTGATTTTGATGAATCTAGGCAATGTATATGCTGACGCAAAAGAAGATGACAAAGCAATCGAAGCTTACAAAAATGCTCTAAAAATAAACGGGGCTAACGCTTTGACCCACTGTGGATTAGGTTGGGTCTATGAGCGCAAAGGCGAGATGGTTCAAGCAATAAAAGAACAAAAAACTGCTATGAAGCTTGCTCCTCAATATCCAAGACCGGTATACAGACATGCTGCTGTACTTGCTTCCCAAGGCAAAACAAAAGAAGCCGAAATGGAATATAAACGTTCTTTGAGCTTGAAAGCTAAAGACCCAATGGCAATTGTCGAATACAGCAATTTCCTCAAATCGCAAAATAGAGAAGAAGAAGCGAAAAAATTGCTTCAATCAGCTCAAATTGCCAAAGAAGGAAACAGTAAAGCCGGAAACTAAGTTACCTTGAACAGGGTACTTGGTCGCTGGGATTCAGTTGCTATAAGCATCGGTATCGTAATTGGTGCGGGAATATTTCGGGTGCCTTCCGAAGTAGTCCCGCACATTGCCTCGCCCGTCTGGATTTTAATAGCCTGGACTCTTGGCGGCATCTATTCCTTTATAGGTTCGCTTTGCTACGCAGAGCTTGCCACCAGATTTCCTGATACCGGAGGCGATTATGTCTTTTTGCGTGAATGTTACGGCAAATTGACTGCATTTCTATTTGCCTGGTCGGAGCTGCTTATTACACGAACCGGCTCGGTTGCAGCAATAGCTTTGATGTTTGGCGAATTTGCCATCAAGTTTTTACCTTATCAGGCAGGCGAGTGGGAAGTAAAAGCTCTTGCAGTAAGCGTAATAATGACACTTAGCGCTTGCAATTTGCTTGGGCTTAAGACAGGTAGCAGACTTCAAAATGGACTTACTACCCTCAAAATACTGGCAATAAGCTTTGTCATTATTGTTGGGCTTTTGGCCATGAAACAACCAGCAAACAATATTGATTTTCTTCACTTCTTGAGTAAAGAGACTCTTTCCAGCTTCAGTCTTTTCAATCTTGGCGTTGCACTAGTGCCAATCATGTGGGCATATGGCGGCTGGCGCGACAATTTATTTTTGGCTGGAGAAACAAAAGAACCAGCCTCTTCTCTGCCTTTTGCCTTATTTTTATCTTGCATAGCTGTCACTGTGATTTATGTTTTGATGAATTTCTTATATCTCTGGTTTTTGCCAGTTGATCAAATCAGGCATGCAAAGCTGGTCGGTACCGACTTATTGTCTGTGATATGTGGTCAGGCAGGCGAAGCTTCTTCCAAACTTCTAGGCATATTCATTATGGTTTATGCACTTGGCACTGTGAATGCACTCTTACTTACAGGCAGCCGGATTGCTTCTGCGATGTCTCTAGACAATCCTCTGTTTGCAAGCCTGGGTAAGCTCGACAAAAAAAGACAAACTCCAATACGCGGCATTTTGTTCAATGGACTCTGGTCGTGCTTGCTTGTGTTTGCTCTTAGTTTCGAGCGCCTGCTTTATTTTACCGGCTTTTCAGTCTGGATATTTTTCGCAATGGTGGCCGCCTCCATAATTAAACTGCGCCACCAGAGCGATGTAAAAGAAACGGATAAATTCTATACTCCTCTTTTCCCGCTGATACCAGCCATAGTGGCTATAGTGGCTCTCTTTTTAGCATTGAGTACTTTTATGGATTATAAAATCGAGTCACTCTGCGGCACAGCCATAATAATGTGCGGGGTGCCCCTGTTCTTCTTTCAAAACAAAAAAAACAAATAATATCTCAACGCCCTTCAATAGCCGAAGCAATATAGTTTGCAGCAAGAGCCTGACGCAGACTGATTCCAATAATAGGGGCGGGGTCTGGCAACATATCTGGTAAGGGAATTGGACTGTTATTCTCGAAATGTCCGACCATGTGCAGCACACTGCCGCGACCAAATCGAAAATAAACTGCCAGCGCGCCAATTCGGTCTGGATCATGAGCTTTGAGTCCTTCGCTTGAAGCTAAGACTTTTACAGCCTGAGGATTTTTGATTCCCACAAGATGACTCTCCAGGTCTAGTTTCCAGGGTGCATGACTTACAGTTTTATTGAAAAAAACCGGATCGGGATCAATAACTTGAGCGTCGTAAGTGGCTTGTTTATTCACTCCCTTGTTCCAAGCTATAAAATTCGGAAATGCGCCTTGAATGCAATTATCGAGCGCCCAATCGGTGGACATAAGTGCACCTCCGCGCATGACAAAATCGCGCAATTTCTGCTTGCCAGCTAAATCCATCTTGCCCTGGCAATCGACAATAATTACTTTTACCGAGGCTAAGTTGTATCCGGCCACCTGCTCCATGCCAATTTTTTCAAATGGAATATTGAACTTTTTGAGAATTTTGCCCGAGTTATCCCAGTGTCCTTTAACCACCAAAACCTGTGGCAGTCCACTTTTGGCAATAACTGCCTGTAAATTTGGATGAGATTGTTCTATCCAGGCTCTGTAAGCATCTGCCCCGACGCTACGCGCGCCAGTCCGCTGTTGTAAATTTGCTGTATTTGTAATAGTACCTAAATTGGTGGCACGACTAACGTTACCTTCAATCACCCCCATATTGCCGCGCTCAGGTGGAATTTTGACTTTGAATTCCTGATGATATTGAGCAATAGCAGGCGACGCAAGCGAAAGAACTGGTAAAAGACTAATTAGTGCTCTTTGAAATTGATTCATAACTCGCTTCGATTCTAATACAATTAGTGTTCTAGACGGCGTTAGAAATAGCAAGTTCCCTAAGCAAATGCGAATACTGAGCTCACTTTTCATCCTCCTCATGATTGCGCTGGTAGGCGTGAGCGCTATTCTGGTTTGGCTTTATATGTCTTTGAACGGCAGACACGACCATGCCAAAACAAATAACGTCGTTTCGATTCCACGCGGTGCCAATATAGACAAGATTGTGCGCACACTGCAGGAAGATGGCATCATTGACAACGCCCTGGCAGTCAAAATATATCTCAAGCTAAGCTCAAGGACAGAACTTATTAAGGCTGGCGATTATCGCTTCAAATCACCGATATCTGCAATGGAAGTTTTAAAAGAACTAGAATCGGGCGGAACAGAACACAAAAGCATAACAATCATAGAAGGCTGGAATCGCTTCGACATAGCCGATGCCATGCTCAAAGCACCCACTTTGAAATTGACCGACCAGGCAAGCGCTATGGCGTTGTTGAACAACGTTTCACTGATAAAAGATCTGGATCCTGGCGCCAAAAGCCTTGAGGGATATTTATTTCCCAGCACCTATTACTTACAAGAAGATACCACCGCCAAGGAACTGGTAGCGCAGATGGTGGCAAAATTCAAGTCGGTATATCAGAAAGAAATAGCATTCAAAGCCAAACTTGCCAAACTTTCTTGCCACCAGGCCGTAACCATGGCTTCGGTAGTCGAAACTGAATCCAAGCTTAAAGAAGAACGACCGATTGTTTCGTCGGTGATTTATAATCGCATCGCTAAAAATATGAATTTGAGCATGGATTCAACTGTAGTTTACGCCTCCAAGCTTGCCGGCAAATGGAAAGGCGATGGCAAAGTTTATAAAAGCGATTTAGCCTTGAAATCGCCTTATAACACAAGGTTATATAAAGGTCTGCCTCCAGGTCCGGTTGCAAACCCGGGACTTGAATCACTGCTTGCAGCTGTCGAACCTGCAAGAACCAATTACATATATTATGTGCGCGACCCCGACCGTCCGGATGGCAAACACGATTTTTTCGCCACAGCACAGGGATTTGAAATCGGCGTCCAAAAGCTTCGAAAATGGGAAGCTGAACAACGCAAAGCCGGTTTACGTTAAAAGCTCGCGCTTTTTGAGTTTTATCGGTCGCTAATCACAAATTAGCGCCCAGAATTTTTTTTGTTGTAATAACTTGGTCTTAAGGAGGGAAGTATATAAATACTTCCAAGGCCAGGAAACTTTTTATGCAGCATCCTCAAAACCAGCAAAACCTTCCTCCGATGCCAGTGCAGGCGAACGATGAAGTCTCGATTGGCGAAGTCCTCAATCAGCGATTTCAAATCGAATCACTGTTAGGTCGAGGCGGGATGGCGACAGTTTATCGTGCAATCGACTTGAGAACAGAGCGTGCCGTTGCTATCAAAGTCTTGCACAGCGAGGTTTTGCGAGATCAAGTAAGAGTGCAGCGATTCTGGCAAGAAGCTAAAACTTACCGAAACCTTCGTCACAAGAACATCATCAAAATCTTCGAGTTTTTCACTGATGAAGTCGGCAGACATTGTCTTGTCATGGAATATCTTGAAGGTCAAAACTTATCCGAAGTTCTGGACCAAGTTGGGCAGCTAGACATCCAGCGCGCTTTGAAAATTTTCAAACAAATTGCAAGCGCTCTAGATCATGCTCACAAGACCAAAATCGTTCACCGCGACTTGAAACCTTCCAACATTTGCATCATGCACAAAGAGGAAGAACAAGACTTCGTCAAAGTTTTGGACTTTGGTATCGCCAAACTTATGCCAGAAGGCGAAGAAGACATCGCCAAAATGGCTCTCACTCAAACTGGAGAAATCGTAGGAAGTCCGCTGTACATGAGCCCCGAGCAGTGTATGGCAAAAACTATCGACAATCGCTCTGACATATACAGTTTCGGCTGTCTTATGTATGAAGCTATGACTGGACAACCGCCTTTGCTTGGAGGCAACGTCTATGAGACCTTCCATATGCAGACTGCGGTTCGTCCAAAACCAATATCTGAGTTGCGAGATGGTTTAGAGCCAGATAGCGCACTTGAAATGATCATTCTCAAATGTATGGCCAAAAAGCCAGGTAACCGCTACCAGGCAATGGAACAGGTCATTGAGGATCTGGATAAAGTCAACGATCCCCCAGAGACCAATTCAGTCAAAAAAGGTCTCACGCTAGTCACAAACGAGCTGATTAAGCGTCGAGCTGAAAAAGGAAAAGGCATTCCGCCTCACATCGTGGCTGGTGTCACCGCTGTGATCATAGTTTCTGGCGTAGTTGTTTTTCAAGACAACATCAGACGTGTAATCGAACCTGCAGAACACCGGTATATTCAGTACTCTAGCGAGTACCGAAAAGCACTGGATAATTTGAATTATGGTGGTGCTGAACAGTCTGCCATGAAGGCTCTTGATGTAGCTGAAAAAGAAAAACCAGAATTTCTTGTACCAGCTTTGACTAACCTGGTTGATTTGCAGCGCATCACTAATATGCTCCCCGAAGCAGAACGCAATAATAAGCGTATTTTGAGCCTTGCTGGCTCTATCAAGAAAGATACTCTTAATGCCGAGAAAAAATTGAAGGGGAAATTGAAAGTTTTCTCCAACTCGGATGAAAAAGTAGAAAACCCTGATGAAATCGAAGATGTTTGCTACGAACTCAATGATGTTGCTGTCTCATACATGGACAAAGAAATGTGGGACAAGGCTGAAAAATTATTGAAAGATACAAAAGCCGCAGCAATCAAAATTCTGGGTGAGCAAAACCTTGTTGTGGTCACTCTTAACGACAACCTTGCCCTGCTAAAATTCCGCAACAATATCGATGAAAAATATTCTGAGCTCGAAACAACTTTGACAGAAGCGGCAAATGCGCACGAAGAAGTCGCAGGAAAAGAGAGTGCTGGACTCATTCCTGTACTGAGTGCTTTGTCAGAAGTCGAAAGACGAGAAGAAAAATTTGCAGCCGCAGAAAAAAATGCACAACGATGCTTGACTCTTGCTCGAAATGCATACAGATCATCAAGTATTCAAGCCGTTCTTGCTCGTTGTCAAATTGCAAAAGTCTATAACAGCGAGAAAAAATATTTCGAAGCTCGTACTGTCTTGAATCCAGCTGTGGCAGTAGTGGACCAGAATAAAAACATTGCAGACGATGATAAAGCGGCCTTTTACACTTTGATGGGAGATTCGCTTCTGGGGCTTGAGAAAGTGACTGAAGCCGAACAAAAATACAATCGCGCCTACGAACTATTAGGAAAAGACCCGCATCTGAACCCGCTTATGCTCTCAGACGTTTATACCGGGCTTGGTAATTTGTACATGTCGCGAGCTAAATACAAATCAGATGTTGCTGAAGTCTATTACAAGCGTGCCTTGGCGGCAGCGTTTCGCTCAACCGCTCGAGAACAGGCTCAGGTTCTTTATCTGGTCGATAAAATCTCACAAAACTACAGACAAACGGGTCGCACGAGTCAGCTTGAAGATCTCTACAAAATGCTAGTAACTGTAGACAAATCAACCGGCAAAACAATGGCGGTGATTGAAGACAACAAAATGCTCGGCAATTTCTATCTAGAAGAACAGCAACGTGTCAAAGAGGCCCTGAATGCTTTTGAAGATGCATTGACGCTAAGTCAGAATTTTTATGGTTCTGAAAGTCCCCAGACTTGCGAAATCATGGGAATGTTGGCAAGTACTTATTTGAAAGCCAAAAATACAGAGCAGGCTGGAAGCTTGATTGAAAAAGCAGCAGCGATTGTCGCGTCCGATAATGTTGGACCAAAAGTATCAAGAGCTGTGAAATTACAAGTGCTATCTACTTACGCCAAATACTTGGGCAAAACTGGCAACACCGAGAAGCTTGAGCAGGTAAAATCAGAAATAGAGAAGCTGTAAAAAGAGGTCGTTTTGAAAATCAATCGTCAGAGTGTTTTAACACTTATTTGCTCAATGCTTGTCTTTTCTTTAGTCGGGTGCGGTGGTGGCGCCACCAATACTAATACCACCTCAAGTGTAGATACGACAAATGAAGAACAAGAAGAAAAAGCTGAATTCGGCAAAAAGTGGGGATTCATCGACTGGAAAGGTCACGTCATCGTAGAGCCAAAGTATCAAAACGCCAAATCTTTTTCTGATGGACTTGCAGCCGTTAAACGAGAAGGCATGTGGGGATTCATCGATAGCACAGGCAATGAAGTGATTGAACCTAAATTTTTCAACGTAGGCTCTTATGTCGACGGAATTGTTCCATTTAGAAACAACGCTGGAAAATGGGGCTACATGGATCGTGAAACCAAACCGATAATCGAACCCAAATTTGACGATGCTCGCAACTTTTCAGAAGGTTTTGCCGCCGTTAAGGTTGCAGACAAGTGGGGCTTTATCGATCGAAGGGGCGGATTTATTGCAGAGCCCAAATTTATCGATGTAAAAAACTTTTCTGAGGGACTGGCACCAGTCCTGAGCCTTACAGACGACAAAGGCAACAAATGGGGATTTATCGATACTATTGGCAGATTGGCTATTGCACACAAGTACGACTCTGCAACAGTGTTTACTGAAGGCGCATCAGAAGTACATTGGAATGGAAAATTCGGTTGGATTGACCGCAACGACTTTTTCCAAGAACGCCCTGGAACAGACCTGGCTTCTGCCTACTCGGAAGGTCTAGCCCTTGTAGAAACAGCCGGAAAATGGGGCTTCATGAACAAAGACAAAGAGATGGTTATCGAGCCTAAATACACAAGAGCCGAAAAATTCTCAGAAGGCAGAGCACTGGTGAAAATAGGTAATATGATCGGTTTCATCGACAAAAAAGGTCGCACTATCATTAAACCTAGATATATAGAAGCTCAGTCTTTTTCAGATGGAATAGCAGCAATTTGCGTTGCTGAAAACGCTGAAGAATCAGACGAATCTGGTGAAAGCTCTTCTGACGAATAATAGGATTAAGCCGCTTCGTCTTGCTCGTTTGCTTCTTCTACTTCTGTAAGTGACTTTTCTTGATGCTCAGCAATCAGGCGTTGCTCTTCTTCTTGCCTGCATTCTTTCCAGTAGTAATAAAGACGAGTCATCGCAGCAATAAAGCAGCAGATCGAAAATAGAAGACATGAGTCTAGTTTGCCTACAAGACAGATAGGAAAAACTACAGTAATGAAAAATACCACCCAGAAAAGTGTATTTCGGTCGCGTCTTTGTTCTTCTATTTTTTTGATCCAGTAGGGATGCATGAGTTTTGGATCTCGCCGCTTGACAACAATCCAAATTGTAATGAGTCCAGCCTGGCATTGAAAGCTTTTCTTATCAAAAGTTAATCTTTAGACTCGTGGCCGTCATGGAACCTTTACAGTCAAGATCTAATCTTTTTGAACTGTGAATATCTTGGTCAGATTACTATCACTGCTTTTAATCATGGTTTATCTGGTGCTTCCGGCTCCAGCCGCAGTTGCTTCGGGAAAACCACTTGGATTTGCTCCTAAAAAAGCAGCACATCATCTCGTTGTCTATTTTCATGCCTTGGGCGGCGAGACACACGAGCCTTATACGCAACCTATTAAAGGCGCTGCCATCGTTGATGCGGTCAAAACATCCTATCCAGGTTCTGGATTTTTATCCTTAGATTATGACCCTGCCCTCATACTCAAAGGAGATTTTTCAGACATAGACGACACGATTCTGGACTATAAGCACGACTTTCCAAATGTAAAGACTATAAGTCTGTGCGGTTCATCTTTTGGGGGTTACACTGCACTTTCTTACTACAAGCATGCAAGTGCCGAAGTACAAAATCTCATACAAGGAATTGTTGTATCTGGAGTTCCTGATGATTTGCAAATTCTCTCTAAAAGCTCGGTAGACAAAGACGTCAAAAAATTTCTTACAAGCGAACTTAAAAACCAAACAAATCCGTCGTATTTGAAAGACCGCAGCTTGAGCCAGATCTATAAATCACTTAAACGCCCAACGAGCGTTTATATGATTACGATGAAAAAAGACGTAACTGTTCCAGCCGCATGTAATAAGGATCTCGAGACCAATCTCAAAGCCAGAGGTTGCAGTGTTGCCATTGAAAAAATAGACCAGGAACATTGTTTTCCATCTATCTATTTTCTCGAGCAAGGCTTTTTGTTTATTTCTAAAAACGCAAAAACACTTCATTAACTGATAAACGAAACCCCACTGATTATTACAGCGGTGTATAGTCGAAAAAGGGCGTGAGGCAGGGCTATTTATGAATAAAAGCATGTTTTTCCGTGGCTTTGTCACGGGGGTGTCTACTTGTATTATCACAATCATTTTGAGCATTTTGCTTTGTCTTTGTCCGGCATTAAATCCAGGACTCTACGACAGAATACTCTTCTTGCCGATGAATAAATATCCCGATCCAGACCAAGGTTTATCGATTTCTGGCATCAAAGCAAAAGAAGTCAGTTTCGATTCTCTAGACAAAAAAGTGAAGCTAACGGCGCGACTTTACGAAGTTCCCGGAGCTAAACAAATCATTTTATACACCCATGGACAGGGCGGAAATATCGCTTATACAGCCTATAAAATCAAATTTCTTATCGATAGCAAGGCTTCGGTCCTCGCCTACGATTTTAGAGGTTATGGAAAAAGCATAGGAGAAGCGCATATTGCACAAGTCCACGAAGATGCACGCGCTGCTTACGATTACATTTTGTCCAGCACAAAATATAAAAGCAAGGACATTATTTTATATGGAGAATCGCTTGGAGCCGCAATCACAAGCGATCTTGCAAGCAAAGTAAAATCGGCAGGGGTAGTACTTGAAAGTCCTTTTATATCTCTTTCAAAAATTGCTCGCGAAAAATTTCCGGTGCTGGATATTTATCCCGAATATCTCTTCCCTAACCCCACATTAACCAACGAACCATTCGTAAAAGGTCTACATTCGCCACTATTGATTGTAGGTGCAGAAAAAGATATCTGTACACCATTACACCATGCGCAGTATCTTTATAAAGTAGCAAGTGGCACCAAATTTTTGTTGACTTGCAAGAATACAAATCATGCGGTTTTCGATGTCGATCCAAAATTCTACTGCGAAAAACTAGCCGGCTTCATGTCATATTGCAAGAACTCCAGTGAGAAACAAGACCTCGCCTGGGCGCATAGTCCTGGAGTGGTCTACAGTGCGCCATAGACAGGTCCTAAAATCAATTTGAGCCAAGCAACACGTTTAGACAGAAAACCTTACTTTTAAAACTTTCTGTTTAAACCCACCCCGAATCTCGAAAAAGTTAAATGAAAGCTTTTCTTACCACAAAGCTTTCATTTAAAACCGGACCATTTACATAGGTGCTGCGGGGGTGTTTTTGTTCAACCAGGTGCTCAAATCTCCAGTCATAGAAGTATTTAGAGCAGCATTGATTTTGCCTCGCTCTATTACTTTTGCAATCACCCTATCACCTGAGTGAACAGGATGTGTAGACAAAAATTGAGTCATATCTTCAACCATTTTTGGCTCAACAAGTGAATTAGCCCCACGAACCACTCTAATAAAGAGTTTAGATGGGTAGCGCTCATTCATTTTGTCCCAGTTATCTTTTACGTACTGCCAGGCAATTTGTCTTCCGGCAACTGAGCGCAACGATTTTTGGACCAGATGAGGAGCATCCTGGGTTTTTACCTCATCTGTCAAAGCCAAATCGAGAGTACGCTTGATTAATTCGGGCTGTCTGAAAACTGCAAGAGCTGACAAATTGCGCAATTTAGCTTCAGGCGTTTTGGCTTCTTTGTACAATTTTAAAAGGGTGTCGTAGTCTTCTTTGGTGCCATTGTACGCAACGACTCCAGCGATGGTGTCATTGAGATCCGGATTTATAGACTCTGGATTATTGCAATAAGGCTCAAACATTTGGCGGGCTTTGCTTATTACTTCTTGCGATTCACCAATAGTGCCCAGTGCGTCAAGAACGTCGCCTCTAAGAATTTGAGTCAAATCCGATTCGCCTTCCTTCTTTTCCCAGCCAAGACGCTTGGCGCATCCGTTCAATCTATCGCGAACCAGTGCAGCGAAATTAGCACGGTCACTATCTTTGATGAATAGATTTATTTGAGCCAAATGATTGATGAGCAAACCCATCACTGTCGGGTCGGTTTCGTCCTTATAGCCTGCTGTAAGTTCAAGATAATCTGCGCAAGGCAATTTTCCAGCCTCTACAAGAGCAAATGAATCAGACAAAAGCGAGTAACGCTCTGGTACGCTCAACTCTTTTTGTGCGAGTCCCGAAAGCGATTTGAGTGTTTCTTTGGGATAACTTACGCGGTAATATCCATCGGAATGAACATTCACCACGAATGGTGACTTGGTACTTGTAACAGCCAGATCTTCCTGGACTGTGTCCATTATATGGGTGGCACGTTTTTTGTCTCTGGCAGACTGGTCTTCAGCCAGCTGACGATATGACACTGGAATTTGCCAAACATGACCTTTTGCTGCATTTCCACCGCTAGATTTCGACTGGGCTTTGACAGCATCGAGCAATCGAAAAGGCTTCTGACTGAGTTTGATGTCTTCAGCACCCTTGAATTCAACTTCAACTAAAGGATAGCCTGCACTGTATACCCATTCCTTCATTATTTTGGAAACAGGGCTTCCAGATACTTCCTGAATCGAATTCCACAAATCATCTGTGGTGGCATTTTTGAATTTAAATTTGGCTATATAATTTTGAATTCCTTTTTTGTAAACATCTTCGCCAACATAACGCTCTAGCATACGCAGTACCGATGCACCTTTTTCGTATGTAATCTCGTCGAACATCTGCTCTGCGTCTTCTGGGTTATTGACCTTTGCATAAATCGGACGCGAAGCATATAAAGCATCGGTTTCCATAGCTGTGCCTTTGTCACTCACAAAAGAGTCCCAGGGCTTCCAGTCTGGTTGCAAGAAATCGAGAGCCTTTGGTTCCATCCAGGATGCAAAAGCTTCGTTCAACCACAAGTCATCCCACCATTTCATCGTGACCAAATCGCCAAACCACATGTGAGCCATCTCGTGTGCCACAACCATTGCGACACCTTGTTTTGTAGTGACCGATGCAGTTTTGGGATCGAGCAATAGACGCGATTCTCTAAATGTAATTGCACCAAGATTTTCCATCGCTCCAGAGCTGAAATCTGGAATTGCGATGAGGTCAAGTTTTTTGAGCGGATAGGGAGTACCAAAATAATTTTCGAAGAAAGGAAGCAATTTAACAGCCGTATCCCGTCCATACAAAGCCTGGTCTTTCTTGCCTTTGACAGCCCAGGTTTTGATTTCTACATTATTCACGACCTCTGTATCGGTACATTCGAAAGGTCCCACGATTAAGGCCACCAAATAAGTGGACATAAGTGGAGTTTCTTCAAATGTATATTGAATCTTTTGGGTGCGGGGTTCTATGCGTTTCAACTTCAAAGGCGCATTTGATATAGCGACAAGATCTTTGGGTGTTGCAAGAGTAATATTGAATGAAGCTTTGAAATCAGGTTCATCGAAGCAAGGAAAAACACGTCTTGCATCGGTCGGCTCCATCTGAGTGGTGGCAAGAGCCAGCTTATTGCCTTGAGCGTCTGTAGACGACGAATAATAAAAACCAGCCATTTTGTCATTCAGCTTACCGGCAAATTTGACATGAAATTCATATGACCCAGGTGCAATTGTCTTTTTGAATTTGAAGCGCACTTGCTGCTTATCTTTGTCTTGCTCGATACTCGCTTCAGTCCAGGCGCCATGCCCTTTGCCTTTCTTGACTTGAGCAAGCTCGCCTTCGCTGACTTCGAGGTCGTTTGCGTTCAAAACAACTTCTTTGACTGGCGACTGAACGTCGACAAAAATGGTTTCCTCACCAGAAAATTGCTTGTTTTCCAGGTCTGGCTCAAAGTAGAGCTTGTATGAGGTGGGAACGACATTTCGAGGAAGTCTTATAGCACTCGTTGAATCGCCAGCATCGGCTCTGGCAGCAAGAATGCTAAGAGACACTGCAAGAGAAGAGAAGAGTATTTTTTTCCCATGGTTCTTGAAGCGCTGCATATTGAAAACCTCGTGTTATAGAAGTAAATGGGTCGAGCTTTGTTTGAAGGCTTGAATATATCACAAAGCGTGACCTTAAGAAGAAGAAATCAAGAATAATGCGATCAGTGATATAACCAGTTGTATAGCGGAATGGCGAGCTCACTCCATTATCAAAAAAGGGACGCAATATGTATTTCAAACAGTTTTTTCTAGGTTGTCTGGCTCACGCATCTTATTTGATCGGTGCTGAAGGCGAGGCTTGTGTAGTAGACCCGCAGCGCGATGTCGACCAATATATTGAAGAAGCGCAAGCACAAGGGCTCGAAATAAAATACATATTGGAAACCCATTTACACGCAGATTTTGTAAGCGGGCACTGTGAGCTGGCAAAACGTACTGGCGCCGAGATTGTTATGAGCGAAATGGCTGAAGCAGCCTTTGACCATAAAAGTGTCAAAGACAACGATATCTTACACCTGGGCAAAAGTGTCACTATCAAAGTGATTGCCACCCCCGGACATACAATAGAAAGCGTTTGCTATCTGGTCCAGGACGAAAATGACAAAGCTTCTCCGGCAAAACTGCTTACTGGAGATACTCTCTTTATTGGCGATGTGGGACGACCTGATTTAGTGTCAGGACATGGCATATCTAGCGAAGATATGGCATCCATGCTTTATGACTCGCTACACAATAAATTGCTCAAGCTAAATGATGAAACAGAAGTCTATCCAGCGCACGGCGCAGGCTCGCTTTGTGGCAAATCGATGTCTTCAGAGCGCTCATCGACCATTGGAATACAAAAACAGTTCAATTACGCCCTCAAAGCAATGCCTAAAAACGAATTTGTTTCGATGATGTGCACCGATTTACCCGAGATTCCAGCCTATTTCAAACATGCAGTCAAAAAGAACAAACACGGGGCTTCTCATCTAGAAGATTTGAACTCACCTGTGGCAATGTCTGTAGAAGAAACCAAAAAAGCGATAAGTGAAGGTTATGTCGTACTTGATGTTAGACCTGCATCAATTTTTGGAGAAGGACATATTCCTCAAGCTATAAATATTGGTCTTGGTGGTCAGTTTGCTTCATGGGCAGGTCAGGTGATACCAATAGAGACACCAATGATTATTGTGGCCGACGACCAAGAAGCAGTCCAAGAAGCCTTTGTTCGCTTGAGCCGAGCTGGGCACGATACGGCAACCGGCTATCTTGAAGACGGGATGTATGCCTGGAACAAAGCTGGAATGGAAGTTGCAAAAATCGAACAGATCTCGGTCAATGAATTGTTTGACAAACTCGAGAAAAAAGAAGATCTCAAAGTGATTGATGTTCGCCGCGTTGGAGAATGGAATAGCGGACATGTTCCAGGCGCGCCAAATATGCCTTTGAGCGACTTAGACAAAACAGTAAGCACACTTGATAAAAAGCAAAATTACGCCGTTATCTGCGCTGGTGGTTACCGGTCTAGTATTGCAACCACTATATTGAGAAGAAACGGCGTAAATAATGTGATTAATATCACCGGTGGTACCGGCGCCTGGGTCAAGTCTGGCTTGCCCACAGAAAAATCAGAATCGTCTTCGACTAGCGCGGCTTGCGTCGGCTAGAAATTTGCTGCCACCATGGCTGTCTTAGACGCTCCAGTTCAACTAATGCTTCATCAAGCAAAACTTGCAACTCTGTTGCACGCACTGCTTGTTTTTCAAGCGCAGGCAAAAGCTCAAGACGCTTTTCTTGGTGATCTACCAGTCGCTCCATTTGACGCATGCGCTCATAAGCACTAAGTAGACGATTATTGGTTTCAGTAAGAAGTGAATGCACTTCTTGCACCCGGCCAAGCAGTTCCAAAACGGATCTGTTTTCGAAATAGGTTACAGCACTATCTTCACTCAAGTTAGTTTCTTGAGTACGACTCATCACTTTGACATGCGCGGAGTCGAGTAAATCCTCGAGACCTTCCAGATCGACTGGATCTGCGTATTTCTTTTCAGGATTGGTGTTCATGTTTTGCTCTTCCTGGTTGTTAGTGCTGGAAAACTCGAAATATCGGCACCGCCGCTGATATTGCCCTGATATTATCAGTGGTGCCTAATAAAGCAGCAATACTTGACTACCCTATCAGACTCACGTCAAAATATTATTGGCAGCTGGGCTATTTTTTGAGATATTTAGCGAGCATTTCTTTTGCTTGCTCGAGCATCATCGGCTTTTGCATGAAATCATCCATGCCGGCTGCAACACAATCTTCATTGGTGGAAAATGCGCTCAAGCCAATAATTGGCGTACGCTCTTTTCCCTCGCTCTTTTCAAACTCTCGAATCTGATACGTTGCTTCGATACCATTCATTTCAGGCATCGAGATATCCATGATAATCATGGCATAGCCTTTCTTGGACATTTCGACGCCTTCAAGACCATTTGCTGCGGTATCGCAGGTAACACCAAGGCGTTCAAACTGCCGTTTTGCTAAAAAACGAAGGGTCTGGTCATCTTCAATTAACAAAATTATTTGATCTGACATGCTGAACTTCGCTCGCATTGAAGGGGAACGGTAAACCAGAAAGTCGAACCACGATTAGGTTCGCTGATGCAATTTATTTCGCCACCAAGCAAGGTGACATAACTTTTGGTAAGAGACAATCCAAGACCTGTTCCACCAAATTTGCTGTTTCCATCAACTTGAGCAAAAGGTTGAAAAAGCGAAGCTTGATTCTGCTTGGCAATACCGATCCCGGTATCTGTGACCGACATCTTAAGCTTAATCGAATCATCTTTCGAGCTTTCTACCGACACCGACAGCTTAATACTTCCAGCATTAGTAAACTTAAGTGCGTTTTTAGTCAAACTCATCAAAATGTGCATAATTTTCTTTTCGTCGCCATAGCAATGCTCTGGAACATCAAATGCCGACTCGAGAAAGAACATAATCGATTTGCGTTGTGCTTGATCTTGATACTGTGTCATAACATTTGCAAGCAATTCTCGAGGAGAAAATTGATTGCTTTCAATCGTCATATTTCCGACATCGATCCGTGTGAAATCGAGCAAATTATTCATCATTTCAAGCAACTGTTTTGACGAACCAAGCAAATTTTCGGCTAACTCTTTGTCGTCTGGAGATAAATCTGGAGAAGTCGCAATCAACTCAGCCAGCCCAACGACACTAGATAAGGGAGTGCGTAACTCGTGCGAAATATTAGCTACAAATTGAGACTTCAAATTATTAGCCTGTAAGGCGTCATCTCTTGCGTATAAAAGTTCGTTAGTTCTTGCCTGGACTTGATTTTCAAGCGAAACACTCAATTCTTGCTCTCTGCGCAATGAATCATCAAGCTGTTCTTGTTTGTGTTGCAGCTCCTCAAGAATACGGAGCAATTCTTGGTTTTGAGAATAAACTTCGTCAAAAGGAGTTTGTTGAGCCAGTTTACCAAGCGAAGTACTGATTTGAGAAATTTCTTGAGTAGTAAAAGCTTGAACACGCGAACGCAATACTTTGCGCAGATAAATCATTGTCCCGTTTTCGCTTGTATCTACATCAAAGCGGTCCACCATTCTTCTTGCGCCAAATAAACCACGGCAGTGCGTCACCTGTCCTTCGAGATAGCGGTCGACATCTTCGATTCCCGGTCCCTTGTCTTCGATACTGACACCAAAAAATGGTTTAGTGGCATCGTCTATAAAAAATACAACTGTGGCTTTTTTGGCAAATTGAATGGCATTGCGACTTACTTCAGAAACGGCAGTGGCCATTTTGGTCTGATCTGACTCGCTCATTGCAAGCAATTGTCCAATCTGCTTAGTACGCCTGCGCACAATGATAACGTCTTGTTCGCCTTCTAGCCGAATAGTTAAGAGTGGTTTCTTCGCGTTCAATTCTACTTTTCCGCTTTTATTACAAGCACCGTGCCGTCGTCTCGACCACGCCAATAATCCCGCAACAATATAGCAGCTATCGTAGAAGAAGATTTCTGCCTTAGATTTTCAAGCAGATCTAACTTAGAAGAAAGACCATCAGTGTGGAGTATTAGCACAGAATCGTCGGACCAGGGAAAGGTCCAATCCTTAAGTTTTCGACTCTCAAACCCGGCAGTGCCCGGAGTCGGCATCAAACGATTATTTTTCGAATCCTTTTGGTCTATAAAACCGATTACATTTCCTATTCCGCAAAAAATAAGCTGCTTCTCCAGACTGTCGATAATTGCAACTGAAAGTGCCGCGCCTCTGGATTTTCTCAACACAGTATGCAATTCAAGGACAATTTCTGCTGGACTTTGCAATTTGGTTTTTTTGAACGCGTTTATCGCCAAATCTGTTGCAGCTCCAGCTTCCACCCCATGTCCAAGTCCGTCAACAACAAGCACATAGAGCTTCGTGCCGCGCTCAACAACTTGCCAGCCATCCCCACAGATAATTTCACTTGGCAAAGGAACTGATATCGCTCCAACGTCATAAGTACTAAGTATCTGCTCCTGGTCCTTCAAAAATTGGCTGACTATAGCAGTGCCTGCTCCTGGAAGCGAGTAAGATTCAAGCTTGTCAGAAAGTCGCTTAATAGCGCCAAGTCCAGTTCCCATAGATTTGGTTTTCGAAGTAGAAACACCGTCCTTCATAGAATTACTCATATCATGCATGCCTTGCGCGCGATCGACAGCAATTATTTCAAGCCCGATATTCATATCTGTTTTGTTTGACTGGCAAGAGCTAATTGGAGCGATGAGCATAGAGCCAGAATGAGCGTGTTTGACTAGATTATTAGCCAATTCGTTGATGACGATATTTATAGCTCCAAGTTTGGTCTCATTTAGTCCAAGCTCTCTACCCAGCTCATTTGCGGCTTCGCGCACAGGATAAGCCTGACTGACATTTTCAATTGTGAAAATGCGATGAGAACCGCTCATACCCATTTAGTCACACTAACCGTAGTACCAACTCCAAGAGCGCTCTTTATGTCAAATTCGTCCATCAAACGCTTTGAGCCACCAAGCCCTAGCCCCATTCCTTTTCCAGAAGTGAATCCGTCTTTCATAGCCTGTTCTATATCTTCAATTCCTGGACCCGAATCAGAAAAAATCATTTGCAATCCTTTTCGTCTGCTATCATCCAAAATGCAAATTTTGAAATCGCCTCCAAGTCCATAAATAAGAGTATTTCGGGATAACTCGGCTGCCGCAGTGATAATTTTTGTCTGATTTACAAGGCTAAAACCAAGGAGTGCTGAAATCCTTTTCACCGAAGCTTTGATTTGCATCAAATCGTCTTCGGAAGTTATTTGGCGTGTTTCAGTTGACAGCACTGAAATCATTGATACTTCTGTCTTGCTGTAAGATCTCATTCAACAACTCCATGCCATCCTCGGCATTAAGAGCGGTATGAACGCCCTTCATGGAAATACCCAACTCTACCATCGTAATAGCCACAGCCGGTCTCATTCCAGTAACAACCGTTTCAGCATCGAGCAGCTTAGCGCAGGATGCAACTTGAGCCAGAACCCTTCCAATAAAGGAATCGACAATTTCTAGAGCCGAAATGTCGATCAAAATTCCTCTAGCCCCTGTCTTACAAATCATATGCGTCAATTCGTCTTGCAGAGCCAAAATCATTTTGTCATGCAAATCTACCTGGATTGTAATCAGCAAATATCTGCCGACTTTTAAAATCGGAATCTTTTCCATTAAACCTGATTTCCGCTGAAATTAGAATTTCTCGTCTGTTTATCGCCGTTTCCTTTATAGACCTGCCAACCCCTGTGTTTGAGAGAATATGAAAGAGCATCATACATGGTGGCTTTGGTCACAACGTCTTGCAGCTCAATACCAAGATGCACTACTGTCTGAGCTATTTGAGGTCTGATACCACTGATAATGCACTGGGTACCCATAAGCTTGGCAGCAGCAACAGTCTTAATTAAATGCTGGGCTGTTTGAGTGTCAACAGTAGGAACGCCTGAAATGTCTAAAATTGCAAGCTTAGCATTGGTATCGACAATTTCTTGTAGCAAGTTTTCCATAATGACTTGAGTACGCGCACTATCAAGTGTGCCTATGATCGGACAAGCTATTACACCTTCCCACATACGCATAACTGGCGTGGATAATTCGAATAATTCTTGTTGCTGACGACGAATAACGTCCTCGCGACTCTGTTGGTACACTTCGGTAGTGAACAGACCAAGATTGTCGCACAATTCAGATATTGTCCACATTTCACTTGCAAGTTGATCACCTTTGAATTCTTTTTGCATCAAGTCAAACAAAGGTTGTTTTAGCGAAAAAACAAACATCGCAGTTTCGCTTGGGCTGAAGTTTGCAAGGGCTCTGCTTCTAGAAAGCTCAGCCAAAAAGCGCTTGGTGGCATCCCAGCTTTGCGAATTATCAATATCTTTCACCTCTCCAGTTTCAATTGCGGACTGGAAGAGATTCAAAAACTCTTTGCACTGCTGTCTTAGAGTCGCCTCGCTTAAGTGGTCGATACGATTTTGTAAGACCTTTTTCTGATAGCTTAACCATTGTTCGAAAATTTCTTTTTCATTTGCTTTTACAAGCTCTGGAAACTTAGTAGCGGTACTTGGCATCGTCTATCCTCTATAAACATCACATACATCAATCACAAAGGTCCGAAAAGACCCTATAGCACAAACGCTTAACAGCTATGCCAATCAAAAGACTATTCTGCCTTTAGTTCTCTGCCAGCTTGATCTTGCGAATCTTTTGCAGCTGCAGCGTTTCTATCTACAGTCTTTTTGGCATACTCAAGTTGCTTGTCTACGTTTTCTTTTTGAAGGTCAGCGACCTTTTTAATTTCGTCTTTTTTATCGTCCAGAGCTTCTTTTTGCACATCCAAATTCTTTTCTTGCAATTCGACCTCATTTATTTTCGCTTTGGCATTAGCGTCAATATTGTCTTTGAGTGAATCAGCATGGTTTTCCACCATAGTTTTTTGAATATCTTTTTGTCTGTCGATATCAGCTTTATTTTCCGAAACTTTATTGTCTACAGTAGATCCACAACCAGCCATAGCTGCAACCAGTCCCATCGAAAGCAAGGCGTGGAAACATTTTTTCAAATCCATTTTGCAAATACCCCGTTTTTTCTTTCATTTCATGTCGTAGCACACACCTACGCAGCAGGTGCTATGCAATCGAATGGGTCCGACAAAGAGGTAGAAGAGATGAAATGGTTCACTAGTTTTTCTAAAGACACGTCCAAGATTGTCGGTCATCCATATGCTTTCATGGTGGCACTTTCAGTTGTCACAATTTGGGGTATAAGTGGACCTTTGTTTGGTTATAGTGATACATGGCAATTAGTTATAAATACAGGCACGACAATTGTCACGTTCTTAATGGTGTTCTTGATCCAAAATACTCAAAACAGAGACACTGAAGCTATCCATCTTAAATTAGACGAGCTGATACGCTCTCATCGCCCAGCAAAAAACAGCTATATAAGCCTGGAAGATTTATCTATTGAAGAAATGGATGAATTGAAAGCAGTATTCGACAAAGTCAAAAAAGAGTGCAAAGACATTGAAGAAGTCGAAGAAGAAGCTGATAAAAACGTGAAAAAAATTGAGAAAGAAAAAGCTAAACGCAAACGTAAAGCGAGCTAAAATAATCAAATCTTACTCAAGCTCATAGTTTAGTTCTCTCCAGCCGCGGATTCCACCTGCCATGGATAAAACATTGGTATAACCCATCTTTTGCAAGTTCACCGCCGATAGTGCCGAACGGTAACCGCCACCACAATAAAGCACAAGCTTCTGATCTTTATTTGGTATCTCTTTTTCGATATCGCGCTCGATAATACCGCGCCCCATGTGCCTGGCCCCCGGCAAATGGTCTTTGTTCCATTCGTTATCTTCGCGCACGTCAATTAAAACGAAATCTTTTTTTGTCAAAGCGGCATGCACATCTTGAGCGCTAATTTCAGTCACCTGGCCCAAAATGTCCTCGACTAATTTAACGAAACCCGGTGAATGTTCCATATCGTTTCTACCTCTAATCAACACTGCACAGCCAGCTAAGGCATTTATGATAAACTATTTGACTCAATGATACGCACCTACACCAATGACCGGGAGATTTTGGCATGCTTTATCAACCCAGTAAAAACATCGTAAGCCTTCTTGGAACCAATGTTCCAGAGCCTCGGACTATTATCGATTTTCTGGGCTTTGAAACTCATGTCAAGCAAATCAGAGACAAGCGCGGAATACAAATTTGGCCCGGTTGGTACGAACATGCATCGTACTACATGACAGATATTCAGGCTGACAAGCTCTTTGGACCAGACGAAGAAGTAGTGATTCCATCTTGGGTCAAAGCTCCCGATTACGAGTTCGAGATTGCACTTTATGTAACCGAGCGTGGCATGCCTAAAACCGAAGCAGAAGCTCTCAAATTCATAAAAGAACATTGCTTCGTCACTATTTTAAATGACTGGTCTGCGCGAGATGTGCAAATGAAGGACATGCAAGGCCTAGGTCCTTCCAACAGCAAATTCATCATTGGTAATAGCATCGGACCAAAACTGGTCAAAGCATCTGAGCTTGAAATGGACGAGAACGGACTCTTCAAGTTCGACATGATTTTAAAAGTTAATGGCGAAGAGCGCTCACGATCTAACTATCAAACTCTTTATCATACAAATCCCAACAACAATCAAAAATCTGCCTGGAGTTTTCCTCGACTCATATCTTGGCTGGCCAATCAAAATATTGCAGTTGAGCCTGGATATCTGCTTGGCTCTGGCACCGTCGGTAATGGCTGTATTGCAGAACATTCAGCAAAAATGGATCCCAATACTGGTAAAGAATTAGAACCTGCAAAATTGTCCTGGCTCAAAGATGGTGACGTTGTCACAATGGAAGTACCGGGAATAGGCGTTCTTGAAAATAAAGTAAAAATCAAAGAATTAGCTGTCGTCAAATAATAGCGTTTAAAATAAACTGAACACGCTCTTGCACCGGCATAATTGGAACACGAATAATCTCATACCCTAGAATTCTGTAATCGGACTCTAGTTGAGCCTCCAATTCAGCTGCTGTTTTGTCGTCTTCGTTTCGAACATTGTCTTGCTCGATTGGTAAACGTTCCAATAAAAAGATTTGAGCGTAGCGATTAATCGTGCAAAGATGCATTATTTCTTCTGGGTCTAAACCCACTGAACGAAAATATGTCAGACTATCTGGCATCGCTCGGTCAAAGAAGACCAATGCGTCGGGGTCTAGACTATTTTCAATTTCCATTTTGCGTGGTATCAAACCACGCTGAAAAGACTTTCCATCAGAGCGAATCTCGTCGAGACTTCGACCTTTTTCAATTTCATTTTCGATGAACTCTCGCACTGTTTCAAAAACGACTGTATGTCCAAGATTAGACAGCTCGTGAATGATGGTTGATTTTCCAGCACACGGCGCTCCTGTTATGACGCGCCAGGCGGTGGACTTTTGAATCATTGCAGCTTAAGAAGCACTGCCTTTGCTTCATCCACATGTTTTTGAGAGTCTAAAGCAGAGCTGAAAACATGCTTGCAAACACCGTCTTTATCGATAACATAAGTCACCCGACCAGGCATCATTCCAGCGGTTTTAGGCACTCCCCAAGCTTTTCTCAATTCGCCTTTATCGTCGCTCAAAAGAGTAAACGGTAATTTGTGTTCGGCAATGAATTTTTTGTGCGATTCCACTGAATCACCACTCACGCCAATGACTTCTGCACCCATTTTTTGAAAAACTTCAAAGGCATCGCGAAACGAACACGATTCTTTTGTGCAAATCGGTGTATTGTCTTTGGGATAGAAATAAACTACAACGTTCTTTTTGCCTTTAAAATCAGAAAGTTTGACTACTTTACCGTCCTGATTCTTGAGCGAAAAGTCAGGCGCTTTAGAGTTTTGAACAAGACTCTCTTTATCTTTTGCAAAAGCAGATAAAGATGACACCACAACCAGTGCAACGACAAGCAAAAAACGTTTCAACACGATAGCCTCGCCTCAATGAAAACCGCAAGGTTTAATAGTAACACCTATAAGAGTGCTAAAATTCGAGCATGAAAAAATTACTTCTACTGGCAGCCTTTATGCTTTGTCCAGCCGCTCTTGCAAAAGAAAATCTTATTCAAGTTCCGCTAACTCGCCAGGCGACCGATTACACCTGTGGCGCAGCTGCCATTCAGTCTATGTTCGGTTTTTTTGGTGAAGATTTAAATGAAGGCGAGCTTGCCAAACTACTAAAAACCAATGATCAGGAAGGAACCGATTACAACGAAATTGTTGCTCTATCCAAGCAAAAGGGTTATACAGTTCAAGTTTTTAAAGATATGACACTGAAAGATTTAAAGCTGCAGTTAGACAAAAACATTCCTGTGCTTTGTCTTATTCAAGCCTGGGCCACCAAAAAAGTAGATTATAAAAACGATTGGAGTGATGGACACTATGTAGTAGCCATAGGTTATGACAAACACAAAATTTTCTTCATGGATCCGTCTACTTTAGGCAATTACACTTACATCGACCAGAAGAGTTTTTTAAATCGCTGGCACGATAAAAATTCAAAAGAAGAATTGATCCATTTTGGTCTGACAATCAAGAAAAAAGGTCACAAATACAAAGCTAACCAAATCAAATTCATGCCTTAACCAGGCATTCTCATACGTAGCGTAGGAGTGTATTTATCAACCGCTTTGGTAATGATCAAAAGATTGCCATTTGACAGAGTCATGCTGGCAATAGGATTTTCATCCGTCAACAAAAGATTGTTCAGAGCCAGAATTCTTTCGATGATTTTCAAAAAATGGTCCACGCTATCAAATTTTACACTGGTCTTAATTGGAGTGTTAGGGTCTTTGGCTTGACGAATAAAAATATTGTCGTGGCCCTGAACAAATAACTCGCGTAAAGAAGGATCGCGCAATAATGGACCCAAAGGACCAAAACCGAACAATTCGTCCAGTACATCCTGCAATACGACACCACGCTCTAACATCGATAATGGCTGTGTATCCAGAATAACCAGCTCGTTTACACTTTTACTGATTTCTGCTCGAAGGTCGTTTGTCGCTTCACGATAAGACCCGATGTCGTGTCTTTTCGAAATTTCTTTGATCACCGCATTTCTATAAAGCAGAACAAGTTGTCTGTTAACTGGAATATTCGAGTTGTTATCTGGATTGAGCATATAGCTCGATTATATACGAATTCCCGCAGCAGGCAGAATTGCGTCTTTGATGACTTGACGAGAAAACGGCCAAACAGCGCTGCCAGTATAGGTATAGCCAGTCCAATAATAAACTTCGTTGGCTGAAAGATTGACTAAAACAGGATAGTAATGAAAGCCATGCGTCCAGTTCTTTAGATGATGTTTCCAGAGTAAATGCCGCTCTTGAACATAGTCTATTAAGTCTTGATACGCCATGTCACAAGCAATCACTGGAACCATCGCAAAAGAACTCACCCACACAAGCGGGCCTTTTGAATAAGCTCGTTTTGAATAAGCTATTCCATCTTCGAATAACTTGATAAAATCTTCCTTTTTAGGCTCGCTTACATAATCCACACAGATGTGAACGGGTACTCGAACTAAACTCCAGCGAATACGAGTAGCAAACAAAGCGATTTCACGATCCGCGCTAACATGGGTTTGACGCCAGACTTTGTAATGTTGCTCGCTTAGTTTTTGATCGAGCTTTTGTACAAAATAATTGTATTTACTAATAGCCATAGTCAGAATTACTTTGATACCGCGCATAACCACCATATGAAAGGGGCTGCTGCGAAGGAAATTGGGCTTTTCTGGAAGCCATTTTTTGCATACGAGCGGCTTGTGCTTTTGGATGAACCATCAGCGGATTATAAGCCAGATGCTGAGCAAGTGGTATTCGTATATTTGCCACCACTTTCAGTGAACCACCAGCAAAATTGCGGCCATAAAAAGTGTGTTGGGTTTTTCCTTCAAAAAATCTTCCGCCTGGCTCGGATACAATGATTCCTTCATACATATCGCCAGACATTTTGTGACTTCCATCGGGATTTTGATAAATCACATTACCTTTGAGCAATATCCCATCTGCAATACCAGCTGGAACTGGGCACCACTGAACCCATTGAGCTCTGAGATTTCCAACCAAAACCTGTACATTTTCAGAACCAAACATCCATGGACCTGAATAGCTTTTTGCTGCAGCATTTAAGTCTACGTATCTTCTACCTGTATTAGCTTCAGCCTTCAAATAGTTAGTAGCAGGATGCACATAAACAGGATCTTGTACGCGTGGCAAATCGGCGTATATATTGTCTTTTACTTCTGCCTCAAGCTGCATCAGTTATGCTCTCCGTCATGAGATTGCGCCTTATGGTGAGGCTTGAATACATGCAGATAATCATGTGCCATCTGATGACTTTCTTCACTGCGTTTGAGTTCTTCGAGCATAACGGAATAAGAATGAGGCAGAGAATACAAGGCTCTTTTTTCATGCTTTGCCAGCTTCTCATAGTGCACAAGCGCTTTTTTGTAGAAATCTTCTGCTTTTACAAATTGCTTTTGTAAGCGATAAAAATTGGCAAGTTCGGCGTTGCATTCGCACAATCTAAGCTCATCTGACGGCTTGGTTGTCGAAACTCGTTCCAGAGCTTTTTTATACAAATTTTCTGCATCACTCACTTTGCCCAATTTGGCCTTTGCATGCGCCAGGTTGAGCAGATGAATATAAGTGTCACCATGCTCTGTGCCCTTATTGGATTCTTGCAGCAAGAGCGCCTTCTCATTGTATTCGGCAGATTTTTGATGATCTTGCATCGCCGAATGACACAAAGCTGAATAATGCAATACTCGAATCATTTGCTCATGACACGAAGATCCGCAGACTTGAAAAATCTTTTGAGCACGCTCAAAGTAAGAAAGAGCTTTTTTGGGTTCGTTGCATCTGTAATACATTCCCCCGAGGTTGAAGAGATCCTGCCCGCACTCCACATGGTTCTCACCGCCCAGTTTTTTATCGATATCGTAAGCTTCTAAATACAATGGTTCAGCATCAGTTGGGCGTCTTGCCTCACTATACAAATTGGCAAGATTGGTCAAAGTCAAGGCTAAAGAAGCCGAATTAGGGCAAATTTTGCGTTTTTTAGATAAACATTCTTTGTAGAGTGACTCAGCCTCTTCTTCTTTTTTCAGTTTGTGTTTCACTAACGCCAGATTTGATAAAACCTGGAGCGTAGAAATTTCATTTTCACTTTTTGCTCTTCTAATCGAAAGACACTGTACAAGTATCGGTTCGGCATCCTCATACTGCCTGCGGTTTAATAGCCTCAGGGCAAACTCCTGCAATAAAGAAGCCCGCTCATCGCTAGTTTTTGCCCCGATAATCGCCTCTTTATATGTCTTTGTGACCTGCGCAAAGTCTTTATCGTCCACAACCTGAGCAAAACAGGGCGATCCTGCTTGAAATGCAAACGACATTGCAACACAGATAATGCGACTGGGTGATAGCAAACTACTTTTCATCGGTCAGGCAAGTTTACCAAAAAACTTTACTTATAAGAGAGAGTAAAGGCTACAACTTTATGGGTATGGATGAGATACGCGTGCTCTAGTCGAGGGGAAATTTTGGATGGCCAAGGACGAGAAAAAACAACAAGCTGAAGCGGTCGCTACTCTTCACGACAACACAATAAGTCCCAGAGACAAACGCAGAGCGCGTGGTCAGGTCTTAAGAGAAGCAGTTCCTTTTCAAAAACATGCCGACTGGAGCATCCACCCAGATCGTCCAAATGTTATAGATGTTTTGCAACAAGCCGAAGATGGACGAATCGAGGAATTGGTACCAATTCGCTACGGAAGAATGATGAAAACGCCGTTTACATTCTTTCGAGGCGGCGCCGACATAATGGCTTACGACCTTTCACACACGCCTAATATCAAAACCTCCGTTCAAGTCTGCGGTGATGCTCACGCCCTCAATTTTGGTGCATTTGCCACACCTGAGCGCAACGTTGTTTTTGACATCAACGATTTCGATGAGACATTACCTGGTCCCTGGGAGTGGGATGTTAAGCGCCTTGCAGTGAGCCTGATGTTAATCGCACGTGACAATGGACTAAAAGTAAAAGCCGGTCTGGATGCGGTTAAAGCATGCGTAGAATCATATAGAGAACGTATGCAGGAATATTCAAAAATGGCTGTGCTCGATATTTGGTATGCCAAAGTCGAGTGGGAGCATATTATTCAAACCTCTCAAAGCAGTACCCTTGGCAAAAGCTTGAAAGACGATCTGAAAAAAGCCAAGAAGAAGTCGATTCAGTATCACTATTTTCCAAAACTGACCGAAGAGCGCGATGGCAAATTCCATATCAAAGATAATCCGCCCCTTATTTATCATCCCGACGATAACGGCAGATTTTCAAAAACCATTATGGAAGGACTCAAACTCTACAGAAATTCTCTGCAAGAAGACAAGCAGCGCCTTTTCGACCGATACCGCATCGAAGATGTTGCTATTAAGGTAGTGGGAATTGGCTCAGTTGGAACCACTTGTGCAGTCGCGCTTGCCCTTGCTCCAGATGATGAACCACTCTTTTTCCAGATTAAAGAAGCGCGAGCCTCGGTACTTGAAAAGTATGTAGGTAAAAGCTCTTATGAGACTCACGGACAAAGAGTCGTTGCTGGTCAGCGAATTATCCAGTCGGCAAGCGATATATTTCTTGGTTGGATGGTTTTAGAAAATGGCAAGCACTTCTATGTAAGACAGTTACGCGACACAAAAGTAAAACTAACTCCAGAAACATGGGAAGACAAGCACCTGGAAGAAATGTCCAAAGTACTGGGCGCAGCATTAGCAAGAGCCCATGCTCGCTCAGGTGATAGTACTGTGATAGCCAGTTACTTGGGCGATACTGACGAGTTTGATACTGCCATCGCCAACTTTGCAACCGTTTACTCCGATCAAGTAGAAAAAGATCACGCAGCACTCATAGCAGCCATCAGCTCGGGTAAACTAAAGGCTCAGGAATTAGAGGAGTAAGAAGCCAGCTCGATATGGCTCCAAATTCAGGGGACATTTCCCAGTCACAAAATATGAATAGTTCATCGCGCAAAAAAGCCTGCGTGGTGTGCGGAGAAGAATTCGACTCCGAAGTTGAAGTTTGCCCAACAGATGGCACCAAGCTGACCACTTTATCGAGTGGTCTTGCCCCTGGCGTTATGCTAGGCGACAGATACGAAATAATCGAGCCATTGGCTGATGGTGGCATGGGTAGTGTCTACAAAGCCAAACACAAATTCATGAACCGTATTGTTGCAGTAAAAACACTGCAACCCTTCATGATGGCTTCTGGAACCGCTCTAAAACGCTTTCAGCAAGAAGCTCAAGCTGTGAGCTCGATGAATCATCCAAACATTTTGAATGTTTTCGATTTCTTCATTTCAGACGAAGGTCAGCCTTATTTGATCATGGACTATCTCGAGGGCACAAATCTCGAGTCTATTCGAAAATCGGGAGAGCCTGTAGATCTGATTCGTGCCATGAAAATTTTCGTGATGGTCTGCTCAGCCCTTGCGCATGCGCACGAACGCAATATCATCCACCGCGATATTAAACCTTCCAACATCATGCTTGTAAACGCAGAAGATG
The DNA here is from genome assembly GCA_964519785.1 of uncultured Candidatus Obscuribacterales bacterium. GTDB lineage: Bacteria > Cyanobacteriota > Vampirovibrionia > Obscuribacterales > Obscuribacteraceae > Aved-18. The sequence continues at coordinate 86,342 of CAZFKB010000002.1, forward strand.
GCCAGGAAGTGGTTAAGGTGATTGATTTTGGAATCGCCAAAGTAATGGCTGATGATCCTGATGAAGCGCTCAATTTAACGGCTACCGGTGACGTTTTCGGCAGTCCTCTATATATGAGTCCTGAACAATGTCGAGCCAAGCCGCTCGATGCACGCTCAGATATCTATTCTCTTGGCTGTGTCATTTATGCAACCATATCTGGTGAAAGTCCTTTCAAAGGAATGGATCCGATGGAATGCATGTTCAAGCAAGTAAATGACAATCCTGCGCCTCTCAGTGTTGCATGTAAATGCGCATTACCTGCCGGCCTTGAAGAAGCTGTCGCCAAAGCAATAGAAAAAGATCCAGAAAAGCGCTATCAAACAATGCGTGAATTTGGTGAAGCCCTAGCAAATGTTTTGCTTGAAATATCGCCTGAAACTTATAAAGATATCGCTCAGCTTCCAATGGGAACCAGCACCTCAACTAGCGTATTACCGGTTCAAAATATTGCTGCAGCAGCTCAATTGGAAAAAACTGTTTTGAGTGGCGGTCAGCCGCGAATCATTATAAATACTGGACAAAATTCGGCAACTCAATCGACCATTCAGCCCAATGACGATCCCGAAACGAAGAAAAAGGAAACTCACGCTAAAGTCAATGCTATAGCCACTGTTGGTATTTTGATTGTAATAGGACTTGCCTATTTTATTTTTCAACCAAGTTATCATCCAGTAGACATCAACTCGATTAGCGACACTCCGATTAATACGAGCCCAACTCAATCGCCTCCCAATACAATCAATAACCCTACTGCTCAACCTTCACCACAAGCGATGGTGCCGCCAATTTCAAAACCAGATCTCATTCCAGGAGATCCAAGTAAGCCACCTTCTGTAAAACCAAGCAGCACCAAATTACCAAGCGCACCTAAAATCACTGCCGTCACACCAAAACAATCGGCGGCTCAAAGGTCGCAGGATTGGTGGCGTTATCAGTACTGGCAACAACGACTACAAGGACAACAAGTCCAACAAGCTCAGCAAAAGCAGCCAATCGCGACCCAGAATACAGATGCCAGCTACCAACAAAATATGGCAGCAGGTATCAAACTTTTTAGAGCCAAAAACTTTTCTCAAGCTCAAGCTTATTTTGAAAAAGCTCATAAAATCGCTTCTTCTTTTGGCACAAGCGATCCTCGCTATGTAAACAGTCTTGACTGGATAGCTCAAGTCGCTTTCAGACTGGGCAATTACGAAGATGCAAAACATGCATATGAATATGTTTTATATGCACGCAAAAAAAGCTTCGGACCAAATTCTACCGAAGCTGCATCGACTCAAAAAGATTTAGATCTGGTCAATCGAACTATCAAAAGAACGGATTAGGCATCCAAACTCTCTGCCAATTCAAGTAACTGGGTAAAACCCTATTTTAAAATTCTAGCCGACCAACTATTCTGGCTTTAAGCTGCAAAATTTGGAGGTAGGGATATGTTCTCGTTACCGGCATCATCAGGCAGAAAACTTTTTATCGCAGTTTCGTGCTCTTTATTATCAATACAACTGATCACAACATTTTTGCCAGAAGCTAAAGCACAAGATGAGAATCTTGCAGCATCAGCCAATCTTTCAAGAAATGATGCTAGCCCAGAAAAAGAGAATGAACCAGTCAAAATAAGTTTTGCAGGTCAAGGCTCAGGTGTACTGTTTGCTAGCGCAAGCATGTCTCACAAACAGTTGGGGGAATGTCCATTACAGCATACAAGCGTTCAAGCCAATATCTCAGGCTATATGGCAGATGTCACTGTAAAACAGCTCTTTGCCAATCCGTATAAAGAAAAAATCGAAGCAGTTTATACTTTCCCTCTTTCAGATACTGGTGCAGTAGATGAAATGACGATGAAAGTGGGTTCGCGAATAATTCATGGCACGATCAAGAAGAAAGAAGAGGCTCGCGAGATATATGAGCAAGCCAAGGAAAAAGGTCATGTAGCCTCACTTCTAGATCAAGAGCGCCCAAATATTTTTACTCAATCTGTCGCCAACATTGAGCCTGGAAAAGAAGTAGAAATAACAATTAAATACAAAGATTTGCTCATTTTTGAAAACGGAAAATACAGTTTTGCTTTTCCGACTGTAGTTGGTCCGCGATTCATTCCTGGCGAAAGTAAGTTTACGAAAACGGGACTGGGCTGGGCAAGCGATACAAATTTGGTACCGGATGCATCTAAAATTACTCCTCTTCTTGCTCCAAAAGACACAAGAGCAGGTCACGATCTTTCAATTTCAGTCAATTTAGATTCAGGGGTGCCGTATAGCAATTTAAAATCTTTGCTCCACGAAGTGGATGTAAACCCCACGGATTCAAGCCACGCGAAAGTTTCGCTCAAAGACCAAAACACCATACCAAACAAAGACTTTGTACTTAGCTGGACTGTGTCACAAGACAATATTAGCAGCGGTTATATAACGCACAGAAATGCAAAAGAGCATGGTGGCTCAGGATTCTTCACTCTAATGCTTCTTCCACCAAAGTCAGTGACACCAGATAAAGTGGCTCCCAAAGAAATGATTTTCCTGATCGATTGCTCGGGTTCACAAAATGGACCACCCTTGCAAAAGGCTAAAGAAGCCCTTCTTCATATAATCGACCATATGAATTCAAATGATACTTTTCAGATAATTACTTTCAATAATCAAAACAGCATCTTATTCGAAAAGCCAGAGACTTCCAGCGCCGATATGAAAGAAAAAGCAAAAGCTTTTATCGAAGGATTGCAGGCTCGTGGAGGCACCTGGATGGCGCCGGCAGTCGAAAAGGTATGCTCGATTCCGCCAGACAAAAATCGCCTCAGAATAGTAACCTTCATGACCGACGGTTTTGTTGGAAATGATATGCAAATTATCGATCTGGTCAAAAAGCACAGAGGCACATCAAGATGGTTCCCTTTTGGCACCGGAAATAGTGTCAATCGCTTTTTGATAGACAATATTGCTAAAGAGGGAGGCGGAGAGCCTGAATACGTTTTGCTCAACGCTAAAGCAGGCGAAGTCGGCGAAAAATTCTATAACCGTATAGCTTCACCTGTTTTGACCGATGTTAGCGTCAAATTCGATGGACTCGATGCCAAAGAAGTATTTCCAAAATCTGTCAATGACGTTTGGGCACAAAAGCCCTTGTATTTCAAAGGAAGATACACAAAACCAGGCTCGGGAACTGTAACCCTTTCTGGATTTAGCCAGGGTGCACCCTATTCAAAGTCGATGAAAGTCACATTTCCAGAATCCAATAAAGCAAACGAAGGAATCGCATCAATCTGGGCAAGAGCCAAAGTTGACAGACTTATGTCCGAAGACTTTAGTGGCGCTCAAACTGGCAACATGAATCCAGAATTGAAGAATGAAATCGTCGACACTGCGCTCGATTATCACATCATGACTCAGTTCACTTCATTTGTAGCTGTAGAAGAAAAGTATGTGACACAAGGCGGCAAGCCTAAACTTATTGCAGTACCAGTTGAAATGCCCGAAGGCGTAAGTCATGAGAGTGTTTTTGGACAAGAAGCTGTACAAAGAGCAGCTTTTGCTAATGGCAGCAGAGGACGCCTGCTCAAATCGGGCAAATACGAAAGCAGATCAATGTATCCCAAATCTTATTCAAACTATGGTGCTCTGCCTTCGGCCAACATGGGCAGAAGCATAACTTACAGTAGTGATAATCAATATAATAGTGGATTTGCCAAGCAAAACAAATCCAGACTCTCAGAAGGAGCTGGTAAGAACTATTATCATGCCCGTCGTGAAATGCAAATTTTAGACGAGAAACCAAGGATTAGAGATTATCGCGATAGTAAAGCGGCAAAAGAAGAATCAGAAAGTGAAAACGTCAAAGAGTACAACCCTTTTGCCCAGTTTCAATCAAATGGCACAGCATTGCAAAAAGTCGATGCCAGATTGCTTGCCATTCGACCTTCAACTCGAATGGAGCGTGTGCCAGTCAAGGTCGTCCTCAGTCTAGCTACTCCAGACGTACTTGATTTAATCAGGAAAAGCGGACTTTGGAATATTTCAAAAGTACAAACAAAAGGATCTGAAATATTTGTCACCGGAGAAATAGACCTGAATGACCTAGCCAAGCTGGCTAAGCTAGACGAAGTCAAACGCATTCTTCCGGTGCGTTAAGCTAAATGCGCTCGGCATTCAATCATCAATTCTTTCACCGATGCTGCAGGAGAGAGCGACATGATGTATCGAATCGATTTCAAAATATCCTCAGGAGTCAGCATTTGATTCTTAGGAAATGTCGAGCCTTTGGCCATATCGGTATCGACCCAGCTTGGACAAAGAGTGGTGACCCGAATGCCCATGGGTGACAGCTCTCTGTAAAGCGATTCACCAAGCCCAACCATACCGAATTTGGATGCAGCATAAGCACCCCAGCCAGCAAAACCAATTTTGCCTGCCCGTGAAGCCACATTTATGATTGTGCCATCACCTTGAGCTTTCATGGTTGGTACAACTGCTTTTAATAAGGCAAAAGGTCCTTTCAAATTAACCGAAAGTACCTCGTCAAATTCTTCCGAACTAATTGCAAGAGTGCCAGTTTTACCCATTCCAGCATTGTTTACAAGAAGGTCTATTCGTCCTAATTTGTCTACGACAGATGACACCATATCACTTACAGCCTTGCTGTCGCTCACATCGCAAGGATAAGTGAGGACCTGAACGCCCTTATTTGCACTTCGAATAGCTTGAGCAACCTGCTCCAAGCTTTCTTTCGAGCGCGCCGTAAGCGCCAGCGAAAAACCATCTTGAGCCAGTCCTTGAGCCACGCAAGCTCCAATTCCGCGACTAGCGCCAGTTACAATTGCGACTTTCATTTGTGGTATCACCCTTAGTACTACAATAAATGTAGAAGGTTTCTAGATGATGAAAAGAATGCCCTCGGAGAGAATCGAACTCTCAATCCCTTACGGGCACCGCATTTTAAGTGCGGCTCGTATACCAGTTCCGACACAAGGGCAGCTCAAGGTATTATTGTACTGAATTAGTGGGCTAGCGATATTGTCAGTGTGAACTTCCCTTTCTTAAAATGAATCATTTCACTTTAAGAAAATTAGAACATTGATAAATTGCTCAATTTCACTTATCGAATCGTCTACACGTCCTCCATTCTACTTGTCGTATTGTCGAATTATTTAAAACTACAATTTTCTACAATACAAATTATTGTATGCTCTCCAGTTAAATCAAACAAAAAAAATGAACCACCTAACAGCACTTCTTGGACTTGCCGATTCAGCCTCAAGCGATCAAATTAAAACTAGATTTGAAAAACTAACACATAAGCTTGAAAACGCCTCTTCATCGAAATCTTCAAACTTAATTTCTCAGGCCCTTTTACGTATAAAAGACGCTTACACGAACCAATCAAGCTTTCTACAAAACTCAGATAGTCAAAACGAAACTTTCAGGATTATAAAACCTCGACTGGGACAGCTTTGCGTCATGACCCACATGATTTCTATGGAGCAGTTGAGCGAGGCCGTTGAAGTCCAAAGAGAAACTGGCGAGCCGCTTGGCGAGATATTAGAGGATAAGAACTTTATTTCGCACAGCCAGTTAGAAGGGTTATTGATGGGTCAAAACCTATACGACCTGGACGATTACAGCCGGGATCCTTTTTACCGTCAGCTTGTAGCTCTTGAATTTATTACCGAGGACATGGCTTTCATTGCTCAAATCGATGAAAAAGTGAGTGACCAATCCAAAGGAGAATGCCTGGTGAGCAGGGGTTGGCTAGATCCTGAACTGCTGGGGCTTTTCGCCCCTGGCGATGAAACATAATATACATTATCGGACCACTCGCCCAATTCGGGCTAAATGGGCTGCGAATCAATCAGATGGGTGATTCTCTTCCGATTGCTTTTTAAAGCCCTTAAATGACTTCCAATAAGCCACACCGATCTGCAGATGAGAAGGACCACAATCAAGTCATCCTTTGCACAAAATATTTAGTTGAAAAGCACACTTGCAAAATTCCGAAATCTTGAATGTAACGGTTGAGCTGAATGAGGTGCCCCAGAGACGGATGGGCTAGTCCTTTGGCATGAAAATATTGGAAAGTCGCTGAACAGATTAGGAATGGTATTTGTAAGTGGCCACTTTTAAAAATTTTTTCCTATCTAGTCTAAAAGACGCCTCGATTTCAAAAAAAGAATAAATGCAATTCGATAATTTGTATTGTCGACCATTTTAAAAGCCGAACCCAGCAAGATCATTCCAATTATCCACTTGTCGCATTGTCGAATAGTACATAATTCCACAAATAGAGTTGTCTAATTGTATTCTTGTGTAATTTTGCTAAATACGAATCAGAACAGATCTAATTACTTATATGTACTAGCGTTTTATATTCTCTAAACTGTGTAAATAGAATTTAGATGAAAAGCCATAAATAGGGAATCTAAGGCGTTTGGTTCATGGGCTCAATAAGTTCGCGGATTGCGCAGAAATCTCTGCAGCAGTCTCGAAAATGGCAACAGTAGAAGAGAATGTTTAGTTCGCAACACAACATACCTAAACATCATATACGTATAAGCGCGCGTCCTGACGCGGAAGAAATCCAAACCATTCTTACCAAAGCTCAGAAATCCCCCGGCGTCAAGAACTGTTTCACCTGGACCGAAGAGCAATCCAAACAACCCTATACTATTACTATTCATTGTCCAGACAAGCCCGGAATGGAGCCAGAGTGGTGGATGCATGGCGGTCCAAATGGCACTGAGTCAATGCTCTGGTATTACAGAACTAATGACTTTGCAGTTGTATTCAAACAAATGAATCAAACTCTAGGAGTATCTAACGATCCCAACGATACTACTGGAAAACTCTTTGGCCAAGCGCTTTCTGACCACCTCAAACCACAATCAACTGGATACATAGCCCCTGGCATGACCCAAGCCAAACAAACTGATGAAGGGCTATCAGGTCGTCCTCCTCTGGTCAAACTTTTGAGTGGCAGCTTGGCGTATCGCCCACTTTCCGCACATCTTCAAACAGCTTCACAAGAAGCAGCGACTGGCAAACTGGTAATCGAATCTATGTTTGGTAATGGCGCAGTATATTTCAATCAAGGCGTTCCGATTCATGCCACTACAGATCTGCAACAAGGGCTCGAAGCGCTTCTTCACATGTTCACGTGGCTGGATGGCAAAGTAAGTTTCACGCCTTCCACAAGAGCCGAAGTAAATTCAATCAGTATGCCAGTTCAACAAATTTTATACAGAGGAGCTGAATTAATAGAAAGCATAGGCTTCTTACAGGACTACGAGATCTCTGAACAATCAGTTCTCAAACGAGCCAATTCAAGTCTAAGCGAAAAAGAATTCGAACGTATAGTGCTGGAAGGACCTCCACTAGGCTTAGATCTTCAAAAACGCTTTTATCAATGTGTGGACGGAAGCAAGGCTTTACGAGATATCGCCGCATCACTCGCATTGTCAGATACTCAGTGGATCTCCGTTGTTTGCAACATGATCAAACTAGGACTTATTCAATCGCCTAACGGAAAAACATTTACGCCTCCTCAGTTCGCTCCTAATACCAGCTCGCAAGTAAACACAGGCAATATGGCTATTCCTGCCAATATGAACAAAACACTGCAGAGTCAGACATTCGATAACATGCGATCTAACATTCCTCCACATATGATGGATACCTCTTCCTTGAACAAGTCTGGAGAAAACACTGTAGATATACCTAGAAACAATTCTGGTTTTCCTTCTGGCTCCAGCGTTCCAAGCACTCCATTTGGTGGCACCGCATCCGGTACTAGTAGCACATTCGGTACCATGTTTCCAGCAGGAAGTCATTCACCAGCCGTAGAAGCTTTCATGAGCTCTAGCACTCAAAGTCATCAAAAGCTCTCTGCTTTGCACGTGGGTATTCAAAGCAGTGAAGTAAAGTTCGAGCAAAGCAAAGCTCAAGCAGTGTACAACGCACTGGTAGATCCACAGTCGCGCATAATGAGCCAGGAAGCCCTCTTGTTCTTCCTGGAAAAAGAGTTTCAACGCGCATTTCATTTTGGATCTATTTTTTCACTAATTGTTTTTTCAATAAAACCACCGTCTCAAAATGAAAGTGCCGCACAGACAATGAAAGCCATTAATACTACTATTGGTGCTATTGGCAGAATAAAAGCCGATGTCGATATATTCGGTCACTTTGGCGAAAAAGGATACGCGATTGTTATGCCGAATTCTGACAGTCACGCAGCCTCACTTCTCGTGGACAAGATCGTAACGAACCTGACAAAGTTCGCGCCGGAATTAACTCAGTTCAGACCAGTTATACACTTTGGTATTGCGTCTGTGCCAAAAGATTCCAAAACAATTCAAGGTTTGATGAATTGTTCTCAACAAGCCATGATTGAAGCATCTAAGCGTGGAATCAACCGCCTAACTTACGGCGAAAAATAATTTGCACGGTTATTGTTTCAATTTAGCATTTATAACTTCCAGCAATTTGTTCTGCCCCTCGGGGGTCAAATTGATATGGGCTGGCTTCCACATTTCTGGAATATATTTTCCGTCTTTCATAAGTGCACTTCGAGCATCAACAAAGACTGTATTAGGTTTATCTTTCAATTGCTCAGCTAATTTTTTATTGATATCTTGAATTTGCTGATTATTGGTTGCATCGTCGCCTTTAGGTAGCACTCCCACGACGGTAATTTGTGCATTAGGAAGACGAGTACGCAATTCTTTGTGATTTTCCATGATACCGCGGACGATATCATCAGTACTTGCTCTACCAATATTATTTGTACCGATCATCATGACTGCATTTTTAGGAGGATTGTCCTTATTGAAATTAGCTTCTCCATTTCTCAAGCGCCACAAGAGGTTCTCAGAACGATCGTGACTAATACCAAATTCCTGCCAGCCTAGAGTTTTGAAATTAGGATTGTCAGACAAAGCCTTAACATTGCCATCGCCATAAATTACAGTCTGTCCACGATTATTCCTTGCACGCTCTATCAGCGCACCGTGCTCTTCAGACCATTTTTCCTTTCCTTCTCTCGATTTAGCAGTAAATGGTTCGCTACGCTCATTTTCAGTTGTTTTTACAACTTTGGGCTTGTCAGCTTGAGTTTCGCCAGGTCTTGCATCTACTGCACCAGGGCGCTGTTCGCGTCTTTGCTGCTGTCTATCAATTTGATCAATAGCAATGCCTGCAAATATTCCACCCAGAGTGCCAACGATATCCATTACATCAGGACCCTGTCTGCGATGATGATGATGACCGTTCCACTGACTGTACGGTGGTCTATATCCGTTGTTGAATTGACCGAAATTTTGCCATTGGTTTTGTTGCTGCCACGGCTGTTGCCACTGCTGCTGTTGCCATTGTTGCGATTGCCACTGTTGTCTTTGCCATTGCTGTTGCTGCCATTGCTGTTGCTGCCATTGCTGCTGCTGCCATTGCTGCTGGCGTCTCATCAAATTAGGATCTTGATTGAACTGGTATTGCGGAGTAAATTGCTGCTGCTGCTGACGGCGTCTCATTTGTTCAGCAAGAATACGTTGTTGGTTGATATAACTTTGATTAGTCTGCGATGGATCCATCGTGCGTCTGAAACGAGTATCGTTTTGCGGCTGATGTTGATGCGGACGAACCTGTTGATCGTTTGGACTGCCATCTCTGTGATGTCTGGGACCACGATGGTCGCGCGGATCTCTTGCATCAGCAAGCAAAGTCTCGCTAACAGGCTGGTTAAGATCTGCTACGGGTTGATTTGTTTGATCCAGACTTGCCAGTGTAAGCGGACGATTAGTCTCGCCTTGCTGTTGGGCATTGGCTTCAACTTGATTAGAATCGGGGGGAATTTCGGTACTCATGCCTTCAATTTACATAATGATTGCCAATTTTTGAATGGGGAAACCACGCATATACGAAATTTTTCAAAAAAAAATCGGGAGCGCTCTGGCACTCCCGATTTCAACTTCGGACTATTTGGTTAGCGAGCTAACAAATTACATGTTTTCAGTAATATATTTTGCAAATTCACTTGTTTTTACCTTGGTAGCTCCGGTCATCAAACGCTCCATGTCATAAGTGACTTTCTTTTGTTGGATTGTTTTAGCCAGGGCACTATAAATAAGATCCGCAGCTTCTGTCCAACCAAGGAATTCAAACATCAATGCGCCGGAGAGAATTACTGAGCCGGGATTGATGACGTCTTTGTCAGCGTATTTTGGAGCTGTTCCGTGGGTAGCTTCGAAAATTGCACAGTTGTCACCGATATTGGCTCCAGGAGCAATTCCCAAACCACCTACTTGAGCTGCACATGCATCAGAAAGATAATCTCCGTTCAAGTTGGTTGTAGCCAATACTGAGTATTCATCTGGTCTGAGCAATACTTGCTGGAACATCGAGTCTGCAATACGGTCTTTAATGACAATTTTGCCAGCAGGAACTTTACCATCGAATTCAGCCCAGAGCTTTTCTTCACTGATAGTTTGGTCAGCAAATTCAGTTTCAGCCAACTGGTAGCCCCAGTCTCTGAAAGCGCCTTCGGTGTACTTCATGATATTGCCTTTGTGCACCAGTGTGACTGAAGGCTTGTTGTGCTTGATGGCGTACTCGATTGCGCGACGTACAAGACGTTGCGAACCGGTTTTGGAAATTGGTTTGATACCGATTCCTGAATCGGGACGGATTTCCTTTTTAGGGTCGATGCTCTTAACGGCGTCGATGATCTTTTTAGCTTCTGGCGATCCAGATTCGTATTCGATACCTGAATAAACGTCTTCTGTGTTTTCACGGAAGATGACTACATCAAGTTTCTCGGGGCTGGTTACTGGCGAAGGAACGCCGCTGAAATAACGAACTGGACGTACACAAGCGTAAAGGTCGAAAATTTGTCTCAATGAAACGTTCAAGCTTCTAATTCCACCACCAACTGGGGTGGTCAAAGGTCCTTTGATACCGACACCGAACTCTTTGAGAGCATCGAGAGTATCTTTAGGAAGCCATTCTTTGGTTTGATCATTAGCCTTTTCACCAGCCAAAACTTCAAACCAAGCAACTTCGCGCTCGCCTTTGTAGGCTTTTTTCACAGCTGCATCAAAAACCACTTTGGAAGCTTTCCAAATGTCGCGTCCGGTGCCGTCGCCTTCGATGAAGGGGATAATTGGTTTGTTAGGGGTAACAGGTTTGCCGTCCTTGAAGGTAATCTTTTCACCTTGAGGAACTTTTATTCCGTTGTAAGTCTTGTCCATCACTTGACTCATCTTTTAAATAACTCCAAATAGTCGTAAAAATCCAATAGCTTTTGACATCTAAAGCGTGCCAGAGGCGCTTCATTAGAGTGTGCTTATGAGGCTACTTATCTAATTCGTCTTAGGATAGCAGTATTATTTAATGGTTCCGCGAGCCGTAAGGCCTTCTTAAGGATGTTATGAACCTCAACCTCAGTTTGGAACGAGCTGCAAAGCTCTACGCCGACCATATCGCCATTGTAGACGGCAAAAAAGTGATTACTTACAAAGACCTCTATGAGTTGGTCTCCGCACTTGCAGCCGGTTTGCACGACAAAGGTATTACCAGAGGCGACGTAGTAGCTTGCCTGGCGCCCAATTGTCACGAGTATCTAGTACTTTATTACGCCTGTTCGATGCTTGGGGCAATCCTGAACCCACTCAATTTCAGGTTGAGTGCTAAAGAGGTGCTGGACATCACAAGACACTCGAATACGAGCATACTTTTTGCCCATCCTGATTTTGCAAGCACTGTGACCGAGCTGGTCAATCTTGGCTTCAAACCTAATTACACAATCTGGCTTGGACATCCTACAGCGCCGACCCTCGACTTACTTCCAAGCTCCAAATACGAGCAATTCTTAGTGCAATATCTTGGGCAAGCAGTTGAATCGCCTTTCATGGCACCGCATGACCTGGCTCAACTCTATTACACAAGTGGTACTACCGGTGAAGCCAAAGGAGTAATGCTTACACATGGCAATGTTACTCACAATGCGATGGCAGCAGTAGCAGAGCTGAAATTGACTGATGCAGATACCTGGTTGCACGTTGCGCCAATGTTCCATTTAGTAGATGCCTGGGCAATCTGGGCAATCACGATGGTTGGCGGTCGTCACGTATTTTTGCCCTATTTTAAAGACAAACAAGTTCTTGCCACTCTGGCAAAAGAAAACATTACAATCACTGCCCTTGTTCCAACTATGCTTGCTTCATTGCTAAAAGCACCAGAACTGAAGAATCATCAATATCCTAACCTAAGAATGATCATGACGGCAGGTTCACCAGTGGCACCAGAATTGGTGCGTCAAACTATGGATCAATTTGGATGCGATTATGTTCAATTCTACGGAATGACGGAGACAAGCCCGTTTCTCACTGTTTCTATTCCGCTTGAATCTCAAAAAGACTGGCCACTGGAAAAACTTCTTGCTATCAAGTCGAGCACTGGACGTCCATTCATGGGGGCGCTGGTGAAAGTTGTTCGCGAAGACTTGAGCGAAGTAACACCAGATGGTAAAGAAGTAGGAGAAGTGATCGCAAGCGGGCCAAACATCACTCGCGGTTACTGGAAGAATCCCGAAACAACCGCTAACACAATAAAAAATGGCTGGATATTCACGGGAGACCTGGCTGTAGTAGACCAACACGGTTTTATTAATGTAGTTGACCGCAAAAAAGACATGATCATCACTGGAGGCGAGAACGTTTACTCGACTGAAGTCGAATACGTCATCTACGAGCACCCGGGCGTGCTTGAATGCGCTGTGATAGGCGTGCCGGACAGTTACTGGGGAGAAATAGTCAAAGCAGTTATAGTCGCAAAACCAGGACAATTGATTACGCAAGAAGAAATTTCAGAACTCGTGCGCAGCAAATTAGCCGGATATAAAATGCCGCGCTTAATCGAATTCGTTGCTGAACTGCCCAAAACAGGTTCTGGTAAAATAGCCAAGCGCATGCTTAAAGCCACTCAAGTAAAAGCCGCTAAAGCTCGCAAATAAAAAACAAAACAAGATTTTGGTCATAAATGACATCATATCTGGTGACGCGCAGGTGAGTTTATTTCTTTCTGAAAATGCCGAAAATTCCGGAACCTTTTTCTTCTTGCTGCTTGCCGCGGGCGTCATTAGAATGATCGTCGGCATCAGGCGAGACAGTCTTCAATGCAGTAGAAAATTCTACTTTGGTGTCACGTACGGCTCGCAAAACTTTGATTAGATGCGATTCTGTAATCAGGTCGTCTTCTATCAACTTCTGACCTTGAAACACAGCCTCAAGCAATTTACGCGGCAACAAATCTCGTGAGTAGATGACTTCGCCATAAGTCACATTCATTTGAGAAGCAAGAATTTCCATTTTCTTCCACTCATCGCGATTGAGCAATTCAGCTTTGCGAACGAGATAAATGACTTTATTGACTTTAGCCACTTCATCTTTGGAATTGGATTTTTCTTGAATAACAGCTTCCATAGGCACATTTCTGGCATTAGCCTGGTTCAAAATTGCAGCGGCCTGAAGCGAGCTCATTTGACCGTTATTTACCATTTCTTGCAATTTCAGACTTTCATCTAATACCGAAGGTGATATCATGCCCGACTGTACAAAAACTTCTCCAACCGGCATTCCATCAGACAATCCACGTTCAACGGCAGTGGCTTTGTCAGCTTCGCTAACAATACCTGCTTGAGCAAGTAAGTCGCCTACTTTCACTTTACCTTTGTCTGAAGCGTACGCGCCAGATTCTTGCAGACTATCTTCTATTGGTTGTGCTTTTTTAGCCGATGCTCTAAGTCCATTGATTGCCTGGTCATAACTGATTTTGCCATCTCTAAACAAGACCTGGGCAGTAAGCGCCGAAGCCAGGAAATTTGCAGTAATCACTCGTGACAGAACAAGACAACGACCAAGAGGCAAGTCGTTTTCAACGCTTTGACGAAGACCTTGTTCAAGGACTGCTTCGGTGATAATACCGGCATCAATGAGCAAGCGTCCCAATTCGTTTGTGGTGTTAGTTGTCCGCTCAGCTGGTGGTGTCCAACCAAGTCGTCTAAAAGTCTCTTCCAGAGGCACCTGGGTGCGAGCGCATTGGTTTAAAGCGCGAATACCAAATTCAGGCGATATGAGTTGATCGCGAATCATGGACTGCACTTCGATTGCGACTAAAAGATTGCGCTCCGACAATTCTCCAATAGTCATCAACACGCGACCAACTGGCGTGCTCGATTTTTTAGCGATTTGCAAGGCTTCCATCAAAACTTCCTGACGAATTATTCCAGCGGCTACAAGTAGCTCGCCAATTCGTTTAGGACCGCCTCGCCGTTCTTTTTGAATCTCCATCGGACCAGTTCAAAGCTCTCTGAGAGCTTACCGCTAACTCCATACCCCTAATTACCCGTTTAAACTGGCTCAAAAACCTATTTCATAGAAATGCCTGAGCGAGATTGATTTTTACTCAACCTCGCTCAGATAGAGCCGTTATTCAAGACCCGAAAGTGGGGACTATCTGGTCTTAGTAGTTGTCGTCGTAAGGTACAACGAACCCTTTGCCCTGGAAGATCATGCTGTGGCTTCCGCTATGGGGGCTAGGATATCCGATGAAACCATGATGAATACCATAAGCGGTTCCGTGCAGCGAACCATAAAGTCCACCAGCTACGAGTCCGACAGGTCCACCGACGAGAGCGCCGGCAACTCTTTCGTACGCTCCGTCCTCTTTACCGAGGTT